>RFTK01000100.1 GCA_009923505.1 Betaproteobacteria bacterium | reverse complement strand
CAATGTCCTGCAGTGATCGTTGGGCTTGCTGCAGCACGTCCTCGGTGAGTGGCAAGACCCGCCGAATATGGTCGCGGCTCGCCAACTCGGGCACCACCCCGCCATAGGCCTCGTGCATGGCCACCTGGCTGTACAGCGCATGCGACAGCAGTTGAGGCACTTGGCCCGCTGGCGCGGTCTCGTCCCACGCCACCAGGGCCACCCCGGTTTCGTCGCAGGAAGATTCGATGCCCAAGATCAGCATGCAAGCAGTGTAGCGGCCACGAGGCCCCGAGTAGGTTCCACCCCGCCCAGCGGTGCGCCAACTCGGTGCATCGCGCCCTGTCCTTGTGCGCACTGACGCCCGTTTGACCTCCTTGTAGTCTGCTTCGGGTCTGCTGGGTGTGTCGTGCTGTTTGAAGACTCTCCGACGCCTGTTGCGCGTCATTCGCCATATAACGCCAAGTCATCTGAGATGCCGGACAATTCGCCCATGGGCATCGCCACCTACCTCAAAGACATCGGCCGCGGCAAGGAGGGCGCGCGTGCGCTCACCCGCGAACAGGCCGCAGATCTCATGGGGCAATTGCTCGACGGACAACTGAGCGATCTGGAAATTGGCGCGTTCTGCCTGGCCATGCGCGTCAAGGGCGAAACGCCCGAGGAAATGGCGGGTCTGCTGGATGCCACCGAGTCCCGGTTGCAGCGCTGGCCGGTGCAAGCGGGCGTGCCGGTGGTGGTGCTGCCCAGTTACAACGGCGCTCGCCGCTTGCCCCTGCTCACGCCCCTGCTGGCCCACTTGCTGGCCCGCGAAGGCCTGGCTGTGCTGGTACATGGCGCCCGCACCGAAACCGCCCGCATCACCAGCGACCAGGTGTTTGAGGCCCTGGGCGAGCCCCCTGTGGCCCTACCGCGCGCCCTGCAGGCAGGGGAAGTCGCCTACGTCTCCACCCAGCATCTTCATGACGGCTTGCACCGTCTGCTGGAGGTGCGACGGGTGGTGGGCCTGCGCAACTCCGGCCACAGCCTGGTCAAACTGATGAACCCCCTGGCAGGCCCGGCCTTGATCGTGGGCTGCTACACCCACCCCGAATACGCCATCTCCATGGCCGAGACCTTCGCCCTGCGCGGCACGCTCGCGGTGCTGTTGCGCGGCACCGAAGGCGAACCCGTGGCCGATCCACGCCGTTGCCCGCTGATCGAGGGCTTGCACCACGGACAACGGCAGGTTCTGCAACCCGCCCAGGAAGGGTCGCTCAGCACCCTGCCCGAGTTGCCCAACGGCCAGGACATCCCGGCCACGGTGCGCTACACCCAGGCCGTGCTGGCGGGCGAGTTGCCCCTTCCCGACCCCTTGCGCGTGCAAGTCGAGCGCATCGCCAGCTTGGCACGGACTTCGCTAGGGTGATGGCCATGACCCATGCCTTCACACCCGCTGCCCGTCCTGCACACCGCCCCTGCGTGCGGCTGGTTGGCGCCGGCCCGGGTGACCCGGACCTGCTGACCCTCAAGGCCTTGAAGGCCCTGCAATCCGCCACCGTGGTGCTGGTGGACGACCTGGTGAGCGACGCCGTTCTGGCACTCATCCCCGACGGCGTGCGCGTGGTGCAAGTGGGCAAGCGCGGCGGTTGCCAGTCCACGCCCCAGGCCTTCATCCACAAACTCATGGTGCAAGCGGCCCTCGAGGGCGAACAGGTGGTGCGGCTCAAGGGCGGCGACCCCTTCCTCTTTGGTCGCGGTGGCGAGGAAGTGGACTACCTGAACGAACACGGCATCGAAGTGGAGGTGATCAACGGCATCACCGCCGGCCTGGCTGGCGTGACGTCGCTGGGTGTGGCGCTCACGCACCGCGAGTACGCCCACGGCGTGGTGTTCGTCACCGGACACGCCAAACCGGGCGACAGCGGCACCGACTGGGTGGCCCTGGCCCACACGGCCCACCAGGCCCGTCTCACCTTGGTGATCTACATGGGCGTGAAGTTGGCCCATCACATTCAACAGCAACTCCTGCAAGGCCTGCCCGCTGACACACCCGTGGCCATCGTTCAGCATGTGAGCCTGCCCGAGCAGCGCCAGGTGGTCACCCGCCTCGATGCGCTCAGCCAAACGCTGGTGGAGCATCAACTCGGCAGCCCCAGCATCATCGTGGTGGGCGATGTGATCCGCGGCGTTGCCCTCGCGCTCGATGCGCCCGACATGCGGCAAGCTGCACAAGCCTGAGGCTACATGCGGCAAGCTGCACAAGCCTGAGGCTACATGCGGCAAGCCGCACAAGCCTGAGGCTTTCAGGCTGATCAGCGCTGCCAGCAAGGCAGCAGGTTGGCGGCGTGCGAAAATAGCGTACTTTGTCATTTATTTCGGACACGCACGCCATGGACGCAGAACGCATCAACCTCATCGGGACCCAACTGCAGGACCTGAACCTGCGCACCCTCGACTTACGGGGGTATCTTTGACTACGATGCCAAATCAGAACGCCTGAGAACCGTCAACGCATCGCTCGAAGACCCGACCGTCTGGAACGACCCCAAGAAAGCCCAAGAGCTGGGCAAAGAGAAAAAATCGCTGGACGACATCGTCCTGGTGCTCGACCGCCTAAGCACTGAAATTGCCGACAACCTCGAGCTCTATGAGATGAGCAAGGCCGACAACGACGAGTCCGGCCTTTTGGTTCTCTCCGACGAAGCGGCCAAGCTCGAGGCCGACATCCAAAAGCTCGAGTTCCGCCGCATGTTCAACAACCCGGCCGACCCGAGCAACGCTTTCCTTGACATCCAGGCTGGCGCTGGCGGCACCGAGGCCTGCGACTGGGCCAGCATGCTGCTGCGCCAATACCTCAAGTACGCCGAACGCAAGGGCTTCAAGGCCGCGGTGGAAGATGAATCTCCCGGCGACGTCGCCGGCATCAAAAGCGCCACCATCAAGATCGATGGCGATTACGCCTTTGGCCTTCTGCGCACCGAAACCGGCGTGCACCGCCTGGTGCGCAAGTCGCCCTTCGATTCATCCGGCGGTCGTCACACCAGCTTTGCCAGCGTGTTTGTCTACCCGGAAATTGACGACTCGATCGAGATCGAGATCAACCCGGCCGACGTGCGCACCGACACCTACCGTGCCAGTGGCGCAGGCGGTCAGCACATCAACAAAACCGACTCGGCGGTTCGCCTCACCCACATCCCCACCGGCATCGTGGTGCAGTGCCAGGACGGACGCAGCCAGCACAGCAACCGCGACGTGGCGTGGAAACGTCTGCGCAGCCGCCTGTACGACTTTGAAATGCGCAAGCGCATGGAAGAGCAGCAAAAACTCGAAGACACCAAGACCGATGTGGGCTGGGGCCATCAGATCCGCTCGTATGTGCTGGATCAAAGTCGCATCAAGGATTTGCGCACCAGTGTGGAGATCTCCAACACGCAAAAAGTGCTGGACGGCGATCTCGACACCTTCATCGAAGCCTCACTCAAACAAGGGGTGTGATTGCGGCCGCTGAACGGCTAGCCAACGTCCCCCCGCGTTAGCACGCCCTTCAACGCCTCACCCCCGCTTTCGTATCACTCATCAGGAGACCTCTCATGTCAGGAGACGCCCAGGCCACCGCGCCGATCCGCCGCCAGGACTACCAGGCCGCCCCCTTCTTCATCGACACCGTCGACCTCACCTTCGACCTCGATCCGGCCAAGACCCGCGTGCTCAACAAAATGCGCGTGCGCCGCAACCCGGACGTGCCCTTGCAAGCCTTGCGACTCGACGGCGAAGAACTCAACCTCTCACGCGTGCTCGTCAATGGCCAGGGCACCTCGTTCAAGATGGACGGCGATCGACTGGTGCTGGAACAACTGCCCGAGGGCCATGAGCCCTTCGAGCTGGAAATTTTCACCACCTGCAACCCCTCCAAAAACAGCCAGCTCATGGGGCTGTATGTCAGCAACGGCTCGTTCTTCACGCAGTGCGAGGCCGAAGGCTTTCGTCGCATCACCTACTTCCTGGACCGCCCCGATGTGATGTCGAGCTACAGCGTCACGCTGCGTGCAGACCGCGCGCAGTTTCCGGTGTTATTGTCCAACGGCAACCTGGTGGAACACGGCGAACTGCCCGAGGGCCGTCACTTTGCCCGCTGGGTGGACCCGCACAAAAAGCCCAGCTATCTGTTTGCGCTGGTGGCCGGCTTGCTGGTGTGCCGCGAGCAGCGCATCCGTGCGCGCTCGGGCAGCGAGCATGTGCTGCAGGTGTATGTGCGCCCGGGCGACCTCGACAAGACCGAACACGCCATGAACTCCCTCATGGCCAGCATTGCCTGGGACGAGGCGCGCTTTGGCCTGAGCCTGGATCTGGAGCGCTTCATGATTGTGGCCACCAGCGACTTCAACATGGGCGCCATGGAAAACAAGGGCCTCAACATCTTCAACACCAAGTTCGTGCTGGCCAATCAGGCCACCGCCACCGATGTGGACTACGCCAACATCGAAAGCGTGGTGGGCCACGAGTACTTCCACAACTGGAGCGGCAACCGCGTGACCTGCCGCGACTGGTTTCAGCTGTCGCTCAAGGAAGGCCTCACCGTCTTTCGTGATCAGGAGTTCAGCCAAGACCTCGCCGGCAGCGACTCGGCGCGCGCGGTCAAGCGCATTGAAGATGTGCGCGTGCTGCGCACCGCCCAGTTCGCCGAAGATGCCGGCCCCATGTCTCACCCGGTGCGGCCCGACCAATACCTGGAAATCAACAACTTCTACACCGTCACCATTTACGAAAAAGGTGCCGAGGTGGTTCGCATGATGCAAACCCTGGTGGGCCGCGATGGGTTCGCCCGGGGCATGACGCTGTACTTTCAGCGCCATGACGGCCAAGCCGTGACCTGTGATGACTTTGCGCAAGCCATTGCCGACGCCAACCCCGGCTCCGCCCTGACCCAGCACTTGGACGCCTTCAAGCGCTGGTACAGCCAGGCCGGCACGCCGCGCGTGACCACCCAGGGCCACTACGATGCAGACGCCCAGCGCTACACCCTGACGCTCAGCCAACACTGCCCGGCCACGCCCGGCCAAGCCGAGAAGCAAGCGTTTGTGATTCCGCTCGCCGTGGGCCTGCTCTCGCGCAGCGGTCGCGAATTGGTGGCCTCGCGTCTGGAGGTGTTGACCGAGGCCCAACACACCGTGGTGTTTGAGGGGGTGAGCGAGGCCCCTGTGCCCTCGTTGCTGCGAGGCTTTAGTGCACCTGTCATTTTGCACACCGACCTCACCGATGCCGACTGGCTCACCCTGCTGGCCCACGACACCGACCCCTTCAACCGTTGGGAAGCTTCGCAACGCCTGTGCATGAACGCCGCGCTCAAAGCGCTCGAGCACCCCACCCACTCGGCCGAGGTGCTGTCAGCCGAAGTAATCGAGGCCTTGCGCTCGGTGTTGCACCACCCCACGCTGGACGCTGCCTTCAAAGAGCTGGTGCTGACCCTGCCCAGCGAAACCTACATCGCCGAGCAATTGCGCGTGGTGGAGCCGCAGCGCGTGCATGCGGTGCGCGAGGCCATGCGCGCCCAACTGGCGCATGAACTCCACGCCGACTGGGCCGTGGTTCACGCCCACACCCACAACACCGGCGGCTACAGCCCCGACGCGGTGAGCAGTGGCCGTCGCGCGCTGGCTGGCCTGGCGCTGTCGCAACTGTGCCTGCAAGCCGTCAAGACGGGCGACCCGATCTGGCCCGGCAAGGTGTATCAGCTGTTCAAGGACGCCAGCAACATGACCGACCGCTTCAACGCTTTGTCGGCGCTGGTGACGAGCGGACACGAGCTGGCCGCCCCGGCCCTGGAAAAATTCCACGCCCTGTTTGCGCATGAGCCCCTCGTCATCGACAAGTGGTTTGCCCTGCAGGCCAACGCACCCGACCGTCAAGGCCATGTGCTGCCGCTGGTGCGCAAGCTCATGCACCACCCCGACTTCTCGCTGCGCAACCCCAACCGCGCGCGCAGCCTGATCTTCAGCTACTGCGTGGCCAACCCGGGCGCTTTCCACCGGGCCGATGCCTCGGGCTATGTGTTCTGGTCCGAGCGCGTGCTGGAGCTGGACGGCTTCAACCCGCAAGTGGCGGCGCGCCTGGCTCGGGCGCTGGACCGCTGGCGTCATCTCGATGAGCCGTACCGCACCGCCGCCCGTGAGGCGCTCTCGCGCGTGGCGGCCAAACAGGACTTGAGCAACGATGTGCGCGAGGTGGTCTCGCGTGCGCTGGCTGAAACGGAGTAACCCATGTCCATCTCCCTCTCCCGCTATCTGGTTGAACAGCAACGCGCCAAGGGGCTCATCCCGCCCGAGCTGCGTTTGTTACTCGAAGTGGTGGCCCGGGCTTGCAAGAGCATCAGCCAGGCGGTCAACAAAGGCGCTCTCGGTGGGGTGCTGGGCAGTGCGGGCAGCGAGAACGTGCAAGGCGAGGTGCAGAAGAAGCTGGACATCATCGCCAACGAAGTGCTGATTGAAGCCAACGAATGGGGCGGGCACCTGGCCGCCATGGCCTCGGAAGAAATGGACGGCATCTACCTCGTGCCCAACCGCTACCCGCAAGGCGAATACCTGTTGCTGTTTGATCCGCTTGATGGTTCCAGCAACATTGATGTCAACGTCAGCATCGGCACGATTTTCAGCGTGCTCAAAAAGCCCGAAGGCGCAGAAGGCGTGAGCGAGAGCGACTTCCTGCAGCCGGGCCGCAAGCAAGTGGCGGCGGGCTATTGCGTCTATGGTCCACAAACCACCCTGGTGCTCACCGTGGGCGACGGCGTGGTGATGTTCACCCTGGACCGCGAACAAGGCTCCTTCGTGCTGACGCAAGAAACGGTGACGATTCCGGCCGACACCAAAGAGTTCGCCATCAACATGAGCAACATGCGCCACTGGGATGCCCCGGTCAAGCGCTACATCGACGAGTGCCTGCAAGGCAAGGAAGGCCCGCGCGGCAAAGACTTCAACATGCGCTGGATCGCCTCCATGGTGGCCGATGTGCACCGCATCCTGACGCGTGGCGGCATCTTCATGTACCCCTGGGACAAGCGGGAACCCAACAAACCCGGCAAGCTGCGCCTGATGTACGAGGCCAACCCCATGAGCTGGCTGGTGGAGCAGGCAGGGGGCGCTGCCACCAATGGCCAGCAGGCCATTTTGGACGTGCAGCCCACGCAATTGCATGAGCGTGTGAGCGTGATCCTGGGGTCGAAGAATGAGGTGGAGCGGGTGACGAAGTATCACCTGGAGCGCAAGGCGTAAGAACGCTGGCTGCGATACTCAAAAGGCCTGTTTGACAGGCCTTTTTTCATGGCCCTGACCAGCCAGCCCAGTCTGGGTCATTTTCCAGCTCATCGACGAGTACATTCGCGTTGACTAGCATCAGGATGTGTGTCCAACATCCTCACGCTTTCCAGACATTCGTCTTTCTCAACGACCCGAGATCCTCGTCCCCGCAGCGGTTGTAATTGCTTATCCGGGCATGGCCCCAGTCTTTCCCAAATGGTTTTTTCACCCACAGACCAGATCATCAGTTGATCAGACTCGATATCCCAAATGGGCTCCGGGTCATGCATGTACAGGTGAGTTGATGGCACATGAGGCCGAATCACCTTGACAATTCTGCCCAGGTTCTCTGGGTTGTATGACTCCACCACAATGGCCAGATCACCGGGCCGACATCTCGGTTGGCTCATGTTGACAACCTCCTCATCGTACTGACCGTCTCCCTCAGTGCCTTGGCAGTTGGGGCGCCACGCTCCTCAAAGATATCGGCCAGGCTCTCGTAGTACCAGAGGGTCTCTGCCTTGCTGGCGGAAAAGCGGTCGTAAACAGCCAGTCCGGTGTTCAAGAGATCTTCCACAATCGCCCTGGCGTTGTGCAATTTGTCTGAGCCCGACACCAACAGCACATCCTCACTCGCTTGCCGCAAGTGCGCAAGGTAGGCTTCCTTCCTAGGCTTCCAGGCGGGCTTGTGTCCACTGGCGTCGGGCACACCGTCGGTGCATCCGGCCACGATATCGGCCACCCGGTTGCCAAACTGGCTGCGTATGCGATCAGCGTAGGCTTGCCCACCGTCCTCCACCGCATCGTGCAGCAACGCGGCCATGGCTTGCTCTTCGTCGGCCCCATGCTCCAGCGCGATGGAGGCCACCCCCATGGGGTGGGCAATGTAGGGTATGGCGGTGCCCTTTCGCCGTTGGCCATCGTGAGCCTCCACCGCTAAGGCCAGGGCCTGTGCAATTTTGTCGGTCAGCATATCGGTTCCTTTCTCCGTCAGTCTTCGCAATCCTCTTCGTCACTCTCTTCGTCATCCTCGTCCACCCGCTCGAGGGTGTCGAGCCACTCATCCACCCGGGCTCTCACCAAGTCGTCAAATTCAGCATAAAAACTGCTGGAGGCGTCCACGATGAACCCCTGCACCTCGTCTCTGTGGTGCCCATGGCCCTCGAAGTTCACATCCAGGCAGGCCATCAGGTTCCAGCTCTTCAACAAGAACGCCACCAACTCCTTGAGTTTCAGCGGCTGGGTGCTGGTGCGGGTAACGGGTTCGTCCAGGGTCATGCCCTCGTATTCGTCCACCACACGGTAATGGATCCGGTTGCCCACTTGGCGGGCATACACGCAGGTCACATCCTGTGTGGTGGAAGCGATGGTGATGCGTGCAATCTCCACTTCCTGGTTTGAGCGGTCGGGTAGGTACTCGCCCCCCATGAACGCCGGGTGAATGCTCCCTAGGCACGCTCTGTCCTGGTCTGTCAGTGAAGCCCTGATCAGTGGGTCTGGTACTTCATCCCCCTGCCCGGCTTCCAGCGCCCGGGCGTACAGCTTTCGGCGTTCAGCCCCCTTGATATCGGACAGCAAAGTGATGCCCCGCTCAGCCGCCCAAAAATAGCTGGCGGGACGGTACTCCAAATCGATGCCTGTGGTGTGACTACCCATGTGAAACTCCTGTTTAGCGGCTTTGTCTGCATGACGGGGGCCGCAATCTGGACCAAATCCCCCCAACCCGTGCGGTGGGTCAGTCCACTTGACCTACTTGCTCTCAGGCCTTTTGACCTGTGTGATGTCAACCGCCTCGTCGGCAATCAAGTCGGGTGGCAGGCGCCAGTTCAACTCGCACGCCATGATGAGGATGGGAAGCCGGTCTTGCAGCTTGAAGGTGTCAAGCCAAGGGGGCGTGCGCTCGTTGAACTTGCGTTGGTACACCCTGCAATGGTGTACCCATACCAATCCCATCATGATGCGAGCTCCTGCTGGATAAGTTTTTGCAGGCGCGTCAGATCGAGTCGGTTCAGGCACGCACGGAACTTGACCTGCTCTTGTTGCGGATGGGCCGCGGAGGCCCATTGGCTGCTGATGGTGAGGGCGTAGCCACCGACCGGGGCGGGCACCGGTTGCAGTCGAACGAGGTAGCGAAAATCGCTGTTGTCGAACAGCGTCACCCGACTCAACGGTGTGCCCGACGAATGGTCACGAATGCTGTTGAATGAATCAACCATGAAAAAACTCCTGCGCCTCGCAAACAGTGGAGTGAACGTCCAGTGTGCACACGAGGCCAGGAGTGCCGGGACGTTTAGCAGTTTGGGTCGCCCCTGCAAGTACCTAAATCGGGCGGTTGGTGTGAGCCAACGGTTCAATTGTGCCATTCCGTTTTGATCATTGCAAGCACACCTACTTGCCCTGTCGAATTTTTCATCTTTGCTCAACATCAACCAAAGAAAACATCTCTTGTTGGCGCGTCACGTCATGCTCCTGGTGCGTAACCGTCATTGGGCAATGGCTTGTTCGCCAGGTCGCCTATCTCCTTGAGCCAGGCGGGCTTTTCGGGGCAGTTGTTGTCAATCCAGGCCTGGGCTTTGGCGTCGCCCAGCGACGCGGCGCGTCCCCAAAGGTAGGTGGCGGGCTAGATCCATGCTGTCATGAAGCAGTCGCAATACCTCAATTTGGTATGGTGCCGACGACTTGAATACGACGAAGTGACGTCCTTTTCGGCCGTTACGCGCCACGTGAAAAGTACAGACGCCTAAACCGATATCGTCTCTTTGCTTGACCCCAAGAATTTCTGGCCCATCGTGCAAAGCCTCGATCGCCAGCGAAATGGTTTCTGCGTACTCATCGGCCTGTCTGTCACCAAATTTTTCTACGGTCCATATCGTGATCTCCAGCAGGTCCAACTCGGCCTGATCCGCAAGGAGCACCTTCCAAACCGCGTTCATGCATCGGCGATCGCTTTGGCAGTGAGCAACTTAAGGTGAGCGCGCAAGGACTCATTGGAGTCAAAGGTCTTGAAGCGACCCGCTTGAATGTCATCGATTCCCACTTGTACTGCAGATCGAAGAGCCTCAAGTCGAGAAGCATCCTCTGCTTCCCGTTGCTCTACAAGTCGAAGCCCCTCGCGGAGAACCTCGCTGGCATTCTGGTAACGACCACTCGTGACCAACTGCTCGACCATGTTGGCCTGATGATCGGTAAGAACAACATTACGTGTAGGCATCAAAGACTCTCTCGCTCAGGACGATGGCAGATTATGCCAACGTGACAGGGGTAGGTCAAATACTGCTTGGCTTCGTCGCAGAACAGCGCCTTCATAGAGGCCCTGTCGAATTTTTCACTCATCAATTGACCTGGCCATGGGCCATGGCCCCACTTCTCGCCTTGAGCGCGTCGGACATCAGCCCCACCATGCCGTTCACCTCTTGCTCATCGGCATTCACGGCTGCCATGGTGATCTGTCCCTCCTGGGTTTTCACCATCACCACGGCTTGACCACCCTCATGCTGAAAGCAATCCAGCAGCGAGGTCATCAGATGGAGAAAGTGGTTTCGCTTGGCGTCCTCCAACTGTTTGACCAGGGTGATCAGTTGCTCTTGGCGGCTTGTCTTAACCAGTACAGGGCGATGTCAGTGTTTTCTTGCACGCCGTGTCCGTACACAAAGAGCATGCCCAGGTAGGCCTGCGCATCTGCGTTGCCTTCGTTGGCCGCCTTTTTCAGCCACTTGGCACCGGCGGGAATGTCCTGCTCAACGCCCTCGCCCCACAGGTAGGCCATGCCCAGCTTGAAGACCCCCTTGGTAATTCCCTTCTCGGCAGCCAGTTGGTAGCATTTGAAGGCCTGCACGGGGTCTTGCGTTGTGCCGTCGCCGTTTTCGTAGGTGAGGCCCAACAGGTATCCTTGTCCACAAGGTAACGGTTGGCATGTGACTACTAAGCCGCTGAACCAAGCGAGGGCACTCGATGAATATGGGCTAGCCAAGATGGACCATCTTGCGGGTCGGTGTCCTTGCTGGGCGGCCGCCCTGAGCCATTGCACCCCTTCGAGTTGCTCCTCCGGAGATTTGCCACACCAGGTCAGGTGGTTGCCCAGCACAGATTGCCCATAGGCTTCTCCCAGCATGGCGCCTCGCTTGAGGTACATGCGTCCGGTTTCTTCGTCTTCTTCCAGCAGGTAACGCCCTAGCGCAGCGCAGGCCATTTCGTACCCCAGGGAGGCCGACTTCTTGAGCCAGTAGGTGGACACCTCGGCATCCCGGGTGCAGCCGTGATAGCCGTTTCGGTAAATCAGGCCTAGGTGCATGCAGGAATAGCTCTCACCCTTCTCCGCAGCCCGTTTGAGAAGATCAACCCAGGGCTGTGCGTCGTCACCCTCTTTCACCTGCTTCAGTCGGTGATACGCCAGGCTGTACATGGCGTATGCGTCGCCACTGGTGGCCCCCAGCTCAAGGTGGTAGTCGTAA
>RFTK01000099.1 GCA_009923505.1 Betaproteobacteria bacterium | reverse complement strand
CGCCACTGAGTCGCGACTCGCACCCCCCAATCTTGCAGGAGCATCACATGAAAGTCTGTATCGTGGGCGTGGGCGCCATTGGTGGCTGGATGGGCGCTCTGCTGGGCCAGGCGGCCGACATCGAACTCAGTGCCGTGGCCCGCGGCGCCACTTTACAAACACTGCAACTCAACGGACTGCAACTCACCGATGCTTCGGGCTCTCGGCGCGTTCAGGTCCACGCCGAGGCTGACCCCGCGCGGCTGGGTCCGCAGGATCTGGTCATCATTGCCGTGAAGGCGCCGGCGCTGGAAGGGGTGGTGAGCAACATCGGACCGCTGCTGGGCGCCGACACCCTTGTGATGCCCGCGATGAACGGCGTGCCCTGGTGGTTCCTGCATGGGCGCAACGATGCCTGGGCCGGTCATGCCTTGCGCAGTGTGGATCCCCACGGGCGCATCGCACAAGCGGTGCCACCGCCACACGTGATCGGCTGCGTGGTGCATGCGAGTTGCGCCATGCTTGCGCCGGCCCATGTGAAACATCACTTCGGCCAGGGCCTGATCGTGGGCGAGCCCAACGGAACCACCACACCGCGCTTGCAGGCCCTGGTGACACGCCTGACTCAGGCCGGGTTTCAAACCACCCTCTCGACCCATATTCAGAAAGACATCTGGTTCAAGCTGTGGGGCAACATGACCGTCAACCCCTTGAGCGCCATGACCGGTGCCACCACCGATCTGTTGCTGGACGACCCCTTGGTGCGGGAGTTCATGTCGAGCATCATGCTCGAGGCCAAGGCCATCGGCGCAAAATTGGGCATCCCCATTGACCAGGCACCCGACGATCGTCATGCGATCACCCGCAAACTCGGCGCCTTCAAGTCCTCGATGCTGCAAGACGCCGAGGCGGGTCGGGCGGTGGAACTCGACGCGCTCGTGGCCGCCGTGCTGGAGTTGGGCGAATTGACGGGCGTGGCCACGCCCTTCGCGCGTGCGCTCATGGGACTGTCGCGTGTGCACTCGCAGGTCCATGGGCTGTATCCTCGAGCATTGGCTTGAAGGGCTGAACCTTGCATCGACCCTCTCGCCATCGTCTCACATCACCATGAACACCTCCACCCGCGCCTTGAGCCTGACGGCTTTTCTGACCCTGTTGCTCATCGCGTTCATGATGGGGGCCAACCATGTGGCCGCCCGCATCGCGTTTGCGCAAGGTCTGGATGTGGCCACCGCCGTGGCTGTGCGCAGTCTCTCCACGGCCGTCGTGGTCGGCGTGCTGCTGTGGTCACACAAGGTCTCGTTGCAAACCAACGCCGCCCAACGCAAGGCCCTGCTGGCGCTGGGCGTGATGATTGGTGTGCAAAGCCAGTGCCTGTATTCATCGGTGGCCCGGTTGCCGGTGGCGCTGGCCTTGCTGGCCTTCAACACCTACCCGTTGTGGACCGCGTTGTGGGATCGACTCTTTTATGGTCGCTCACCGGACCGCAGCCTGCTCGTGGCCATGCCCGTGATTCTGCTCGGCCTGGCCCTGGCACTGGATGTGTTGGGGGCCTCCTCGGGCCTGGGGTCGAGTGCCCAATGGGCACGCATCGGCACCGGGGTGGCATTTGCGCTCACCGCAGCGGCGGTGTTTGGTGGCGCCCTGGTTGTGACACAACACCACACCCAGGGAGTGGACGGGCGTGTGCGCACCCTCTCGAGCATGACACTGGCTGGACTGATGGCCGTCACCCTGATCGGGTTTCAAGGCGGGCCGCACTGGCCGCAAGCCGTGGCGGGTTGGTGGGGGCTGGCGCTTCTCACGTTCCTGTATGGCACCGCCTTCACCATCATGTTCACCGTACTGCCGCGGCTGGGCGTGGCCGGCAACTCTGCCATCATGAACGTCGAACCAGTGTTCGCGTTGGTGCTGGCGTGGTTGATCTTGGATCAGAGCATCGCCCCGCTGCAGTTGGTGGGCGCCTTGTTGGTGGTCGGAGCCGTGGTGGGGCTGGGCTTGCGCAAGGGCTGAGCAGGGGCGCGTTCCCCTGCAACACGCCCCTGCAGCACTTCCCTGCAGCACTCCTTAGTAACACCCCCTACAGCACGCCGCCGCTCACCGACTCACCCCATGATGGGCCGGGTCAGGCCACCACCACCGGCACCCGTGGCGCGAGCGCGCACAACAGTTCGTAGGCGATCGTGCCGGCCCGGTGCGCCACCTCGTCGACGTCGAGGCGTTCGCCGCTGGAGGCCAGGCCCCAGAGCGTGACCTCGCTGTCCATGTCCAACCCTGTCCCGCTGGCCAACAGGTCCGTGAGGTCCACCGTCAGCATGTCCATGCTCACCCGCCCCACCAAGGGCGCACGCTGCCCTTGCACAAGCACCGGTGTGCCGGCCGGTGCACTGCGCGGATACCCGTCGGCATAGCCACAGGCCACCACACCGATCGTGCGCGTACCCGGGGCGGTGTAGGTTGAACCGTAGCCCACGGTATCCCCGGCTACCAAGGTCTGCATGCCAATCAGCCGGCTGCGCAAACTCATGGCGGGCTGCAGCCCCCAGAACGCAGCGTCGTGCTCGGGGTAGTCTGGCGCACCACCATACAAGGCAATACCGGGACGTACCCAGTCGGCGCTGACATCGGGTGCACTGGCGTGACGCAACAGCGCAGCGCTGTTTGAGAGTGACCGCTCCCCTGGTAAATCTGCGCTCAGCTGATTGAACAGGGCCCGCTGATGTTCAATGCCACGGGCGCTGTCCGCATCGCTGAAATGGGTGATGAGGGAAATTTCATCCACCTGGGGCAAGGCATCCAGACGCGCCCAGGCCGAGCGAAAGCGTGTCGGCGAAAAACCCAGCCGGTTCATGCCACTGTTGAGCTTCAAGAAAACCCGGTGCGGCTGCTGGGTCTTGTGCCGACTCAGCCAGTCGATCTGGTCCTCACAGTGCACCGTGTGCCACAGTTGCAATCGAGAGCACACCTCCAGGTCGCGCGGCTCGAACGCCCCCTCCAGCAGCCAAATCGGCCCCCGCCAGCCCAAGGCGCGCAGACGCTCGGCCTCAGACAAATCGAGCAGGGCAAAGCCGTCCGCCCCACGCAAGCCCTCAAAGACCCGCTCAATGCCATGTCCATAGGCATTGGCCTTGACCACCGCCCACACGCGTGAATCGGGTGTGGCAGCACGCAGGCAGGATAAATTGTGCTGCAGTGCAGCAGGATGGATAAAAGCCTGAATCGGTCGGGGCATAGGAAGGATTGTGGCAGGCCCATGATATAACCCGGCGAGCCCATGATTTACGAAACTTCACGATCTGCCAAGCGGCGTCGCTCTGTCTCATGAAGCGCGGTTTTTACACCATCATGTCGGCGCAGTTCTTCAGCTCGCTGGCCGACAACGCCCTGTTTGTCGCCGCGGTGGAATTGCTCAAAAGCGAAGGCGCACCCGAATGGCATCGGGCCGCCTTGGTGCCCATGTTCGCGCTCTTTTATGTGGTGCTAGCTCCCTTTGTCGGGGCCTTTGCCGACTCTCGACCCAAGGGACAGGTGATGTTCATCAGCAACGCCATCAAGGTGGTGGGCTGTCTGCTGATGCTATTTGGCACCCATCCGCTCTTGGCCTACGCCTTGGTGGGTTTGGGTGCCGCGGCTTACTCGCCCGCCAAGTACGGCATCCTCACCGAGTTGCTGCCCGCCTCTCAACTGGTCAAGGCCAACGGCTGGATCGAAGGCCTCACCATTGCCTCCATCATTCTGGGCGTGCTGGTGGGGGGACAACTCGTGGGGCCCGCCCTCTCCAGCTGGCTGTTGTCGTTTGACCTGCCCCTGATCGACACTGGCATCGACTCCGGCCCGCAGGCAGCCATTCTTGTGCTGGTGGCGGTGTACATGATTGCCGCCTGGTTCAACACCCGCATCCCCTTGACGGGCGCGGAGATGATACCCATGCGCGTCAACCCTGAACACTCGCTGGCGCGCAACCTGATCGACCTGCTACCCGACTTCTGGCACTGCAACGCACGCCTGTGGCAAGACAAGCTGGGCCAAATTTCGCTCGCTACCACCACCTTGTTTTGGGGGGTGAGCGGCAACCTGCGCTACATCGTGCTGGCCTGGAGCGCGGCGGCCCTGGGCTACAGCACAACCCAGGCGTCCTCGCTGGTCGGGGTGGTGGCCATCGGCACGGCGGTGGGTGCGGTGGTGGCTTCCTTGCGCATGCGGTTGGTGCAGGCCACGCGGGTGATCCCCCTGGGCATTGCCATGGGCCTGTTGGTGCTGTGCATGAACTTCATCAGCAACGTGTGGGTGGCAGCGCCCTTTCTGGTGCTGCTGGGTGGCCTGGGCGGCTTTTTGGTGGTGCCCATGAATGCCTTGCTGCAGCACCGCGGTCACAACCTCATGGGCGCCGGTCGCTCCATTGCCGTGCAGAACTTCAACGAGCAGACCTGCATTCTGGTGCTGGGCGGTCTCTACACCTTCTCCACCGGTGTGGGCTTGAGCTCCTTCGGGGCCATTTCGATGTTTGGCCTGTTGGTGGCCGGCATGATGTGGGCGATCCAGCGCTGGCACCAGTACAACCGGCGTGTGCACCATGAGGAGTTGCATCGCCTGTATGAGATCGCCCGCAACGACAACCTGCATGGCTGATGACCACCCTGAACCATTTCACCGTTCGCCGTATCGATGGCTCTGAACTGGCCCTGTCTACTTTGACCGGCCAGGTGGTCCTGATTGTGAATACCGCCAGTGCCTGTGGCTTCACACCCCAGTTCGCTGGCTTGCAAACTCTCCACGACACCTACGGCGCACGGGGTATGGCGGTACTGGGTTTTCCCTGCAACCAGTTCGGTGGACAGGATCCGGGCAGCCCCGAGCAAATACAGTCGTTTTGCCAACTGAACTACGGCGTGACCTTTCCCATGATGGCCAAGGTGTGCGTGAATGGCGACCAGGCCGATCCGCTGTTTCGATGGCTCAAGGCGGAGGCGCCGGGTCTGCTGGGCAGCCAGGCGATCAAATGGAACTTCACCAAGTTTCTGGTGGGGCGCGATGGCCGGGTGATCCGGCGCTATGCGCCGCAGGACACCCCAGCCAAGCTGGCCCAGGACATCGAAGCCGCCTTACAGGCTTGACCGTGATGGCCGTCGGCATCAGGCGGGCGTCAGCACCTCATCCACCAACTCCACCCAGTGCCGCACCGGCACATCACTGCCACTTTGCAAGTGGGTGATACAGCCGATATTGGCGCTCAAGATGGCACGGGGTTGCAAGACCTTCAAATGGCCGAGCTTGCGGTCCCTGAGTTGATAAGCGATCTCCGGGTTGAGCACGCTGTAGGTGCCTGCCGAGCCACAGCACAGGTGTGACTCGCTGGCCGCCACCTGAACCTGAAAACCCAAAGCGGCCATGTGCGTCTCCACGCCCCCCTTGAGTTGCTGCCCATGTTGCAGGGTACAGGGCGGGTGATACGCCACCACGCCGGTCGCTTGAACCACCTCGGGCTTGAGTTGCTCTTTCAAGGTGGGGAGCAATTGCGGCAGTAACTCACTGAGGTCTTGGGTGAGTTCACTGATGCGTTGGGCCTTCTGTGCATACACAGGGTCGTGCCGCAGCACATGGCCGTAGTCCTTTACCATCACGCCACAGCCCGAGGCATTCATCACGATGGCCTCGACCTCACCGCGCTCGACCCATGGCCACCAGGCATCGATGTTGGCGCGCATTTGTGCAGCGCCCCCGGCCTGGTCATTGAGGTGAAATTTAAGGGCGCCACAGCAACCGGCCTGCGCCGCCACCACGGTTTGAATGCCGCAGGCATCGAGCACACGCGCGGTGGCGCTGTTGATGTTGGGGCTCATGCTGGGCTGCACACAACCGGTGAGCATCAGGACCTTGCGGGCGTGCTCGCGCGTGGGCCAGGCGCCTGCGTCGCGGGCCTCAGGCACCTTGGCCTTGAGTGAGTTGGGCAACAGGCCTCGCACAGTCTGGCCCAGCTTCATGGCCGGCGCGAACAACGAGGACGACAAACCTTCCTTGAGCGCCCAGCGCACCAGTCTCTCGCCTGTCGGGCGCTCCACTTTGGCATCGACCAGCTGGCGACCGATGTCCACCAGGTGCCCGTATTGCACACCGCTCGGACAGGTGCTCTCGCAGTTGCGACAGGTCAGACACCGATCCAGGTGTTGCTGCGTCTTGCGCGTGGGCTCGGCACCCTCCAGCACCTGCTTGATGAGATAGATGCGACCACGCGGGCCATCGAGTTCATCGCCCAGCAGCTGGTACGTGGGGCAAGTGGCGGTACAAAAACCACAATGCACACACTTGCGCAGAATCGATTCGGCTTCGCGGCCCTCGGGCGTGTCGTGATATTCAGGTGAGAGTTGGGTCTGCATGGCTCACTCCTGCGGCGCACGGTCCAGGCCCAGTCGCCCGGTGTCAAACACCCCTTGCGGGTCGAACTGCGCCTGCAAGGCGCGCTGCAGCCGATGCTGCACCGGTGAGAGCGGTGAAAACACACCCACCTCGCGATCCACCTGCGGATGCGCCTGGCTGGGCCGCCACAGGGTGGCATGACCGCCGTGCTCGTGTGCCAGCGCGCGCAGTGCCAGGGCCGCGCTCGCTGGCGCCCAGCACCAGCGCTGCGCGCCATGCCATTCCACCAGGGTGTCGGAGGGGAGCGCCAGAGCCGGCGCGGTGGGAGGCAGGGACAAGCGCCACAAAGCTTGGTCAGGGGCAGGCGCCTGGGTGAAAAACGCATCGGTGTGGTCGCGACAACGCTCCCACCAAGAGTGGGCCTGCACTTCGTCCAACGGCATGGCGCTGTGCCCCGTCGCCGAGAGATGCGAGTGCATGACCGGAATGGCCGCCTGCACGGCCGCCAGCGCTCCGCGCAGCCGAACAATCAGGTAGCCATCATCGGTGGGTTCGCCACTCGCCCCGCCACTGCCGTCGGGTGCGCGGTCTGACCCCAACGAGACCGGCGCCCAGCTACTGGCATTCAACGGCAGGGGCAGGCCCGCCCAGCGTTGCAGCTGATCCAGCGCCGCGGCCTGTTTCATGCGGACCACAAAACTCGATTGCGCGGGTGGCACAGGCAACACCTTCAAGGACACCTCGGTGATGAGACCGAGTTGCCCCATCGATCCCGCCAGCGCACGCGAGACGTCATAGCCCGCCACGTTCTTCATGACCTGACCGCCAAAGCGCAACAGTTCGCCGCGGCCGTTGATGAGTTCGGCACCGAGCACGTAGTCGCGCACACCGCCCACGCTGACGCGTGCGGGGCCGGCCAGGCCACTGGCGACCATGCCGCCCACCGTGGCAGGTGCGCCGTGAAACCGGGGTGGCTCAAAGGGCAGGCATTGGCCTTGTTCGGCCAGCAGGCTTTCCAGTCTGGACAAGGCCGTGCCGCTGCGGACAGTCACCACCAGCTCACTGGGCTCGTAGCTCAGCACACCGTCCCACGCCAGCGTGGACAGCGGCTCGCCGCGGGGCGTTTCTCCGTGGAAGGCTTTGCTGCCTTGCCCCTGAATGGACAAGACACGACCCTGAGCGGCGGCACCGCGAACCTGGTCGCACCAGTCAGACAATGAGTTGTGCATGGTCACGATGGTAGCGCCTGTCTCGACCCGCGGACCAGGCGAGGCCCGACAACCCCAGCCTGCATCAGGTCGTCGCCAGCAACTGGGCGAAACGGGGCAAGTCCACATTGCCGCCGCTGATCACCAGGCCCACCCGTTGGCCCTTCAAGTCCAGGCCCGCATGACAGGCCGCAGCCAGGGTCAGGCAGCCGGTGGGCTCGACCACCATCTTCATGCGCTCGGCATAAAAGCGCATGGCCTCGACCAGTTGCTCGTCGGTCACCGTCAGGATGTCGTCGACATGACGGCGAATGATTTCGAAAGTGAGTTCACCCACCAGCGGCGTTTGCGCGCCATCTGCAATGGTGCGCGGCGTGGGGATACGCACCCGTTCGCCACGGCGAAACG
The DNA here is from genome assembly GCA_009923505.1 of Betaproteobacteria bacterium. Taxonomy (GTDB): domain Bacteria; phylum Pseudomonadota; class Gammaproteobacteria; order Burkholderiales; family Burkholderiaceae_C; genus Limnohabitans. The sequence continues at coordinate 3,931 of RFTK01000099.1, read as the reverse complement.
ATTGCTGCACGTCGTTGCCCGCTTCAGGCTCCACCCCATAGATCCGGCAGCGTGGCGACAAGGCACGCGATACCAGGGCGCAGCCACTGAGAAGGCCTCCTCCACCCAGGCAGACCAGCAACACATCGAGCTCGCCCACCTCCTCGAACAATTCCAGTGCTGCGGTGCCTTGGCCACACAACACATCAGCATGGTCAAACGGTGGGATGAAGGTGCGCCCTTCTCGTGCAGCCAGTTCGCGGGCCAAGGCCATCGCGTCCTCGTTGTAGCGGTCGTAACCCACCACGGTGGCGCCGTAGGCACGGGTCGCCGCCAGCTTGGCGGGCGAGGCGTCGTGCGGCATGATCAGGGTGGCCGACAAACCCAGGATTTGCGCCGACAGCGCGACAGCCTGGGCATGGTTGCCCGAAGAATAGGCCACCACGCCCGCGCGGCGCTGCTCAGGGGTCAGCCGAGAAAGGGCATGGAAGGCGCCACGGAACTTGAACGCCCCCATGCGCTGGAAGTTCTCGCACTTGAAGAACAACTGCGCGCCCAGGCGCTGTTCCAGGGTGGCTGAGCGCAGCACCGGCGTGCGGTGCGCGTGGCCGTGCAGTCGTTGGGCGGCTGCACGCACATCATCAAATGTAGGCAGCACCCGCGACATGCGACAGAGCGATCAGCAAGCGCCCCTCAACGGGCGACGACGCGAACCATCTCGAGGCACTTGTTGGAATAGCCCCACTCGTTGTCGTACCAGCTGACCACCTTGATGAAGGTCTTGTCCAAGGCGATGCCGGCTTCGGCATCGAACACGCTGGTGCAGGACTCGCCGCGGAAGTCGGTGGCCACCACCTTGTCTTCGGTGTAACCCAGCACACCCTTGAGCGCGCCCTGGCTCTGGGCCTTCATCTCGGCGCAGATCTCCTTGTAGTCGGCTTCCTTGACCAACTCCACCGTCAGGTCCACCACCGACACGTCGGAGGTGGGCACACGGAAGGACATGCCGGTGAGCTTTTTGTTGAGTTCAGGAATCACCACGCCCACCGCCTTGGCAGCACCGGTGGAGCTGGGAATGATGTTTTCCAGAATGCCGCGGCCCCCGCGCCAGTCCTTGTTGGACGGACCGTCGACGGTTTTCTGGGTGGCGGTGGCGGCGTGCACCGTGGTCATCAGGCCGCGCTTGATGCCCCACTTGTCGTGCAGCACCTTGGCCACGGGGGCCAGACAGTTGGTGGTGCAAGACGCGTTGGAAATGATGGCCTGGCCGGCGTAGGTCTTGTCGTTGACGCCAAACACGAACATCGGCGTGTCGTCCTTGGAGGGGGCTGACATGATGACCTTCTTGGCACCCGCAGCCAGGTGCTTCTCGGCCGAGGCTTTGTCCAGAAAGAGGCCCGTGGCTTCCACCACGATGTCGGCGCCAATCTCGTTCCACTTCAGGGCAGCAGGGTCACGCTCGGCGGTCAGACGAATCTTCTTGCCATTGACCACCAGGGTGTTGCCCTCGACGGACACTTGCCCCTTGAAACGGCCGTGCACGCTGTCGTACTTCAGCATGTAGACCAGGTAATCCGGCTCGAGCAGGTCGTTGATCCCCACGACGTCGATGTCGGAGAAATTTTCAACAGCGGCGCGAAACACCATCCGTCCGATACGGCCAAAACCGTTGATGCCAATCTTGATGCTCATGGAACAGTCCTCTTGATAAAAAACGAATCAGGAAAATCAGCGCTGGAGCACGGTCTGCACCGTGTCGGCGACGTTCTCGGGCGTGAAGCCGAAATGCTTGAACAAGGCGCCCGCAGGAGCCGACTCGCCAAAGCAGTCGATGCCTACCACGGCAGACACCCCATACTTCCACCACCCGTCGGTGGAGCCCATCTCAACCGCCACGCGGGGCAGCTTGGCCGGCAGCACCTCCAGTTTGTAGGCGGCGCTTTGACGGTCAAAGGTGGTGGTGCTGGGCATGGAGACCACGCGCACGGCAATCTTGCGTTCCGCCAGCAGGGCCTGGGCCTTGAGGGCGAGTTGAACTTCGGAGCCGGTGGCGATGAGGACTGCCTGCGCGGCACGCTTCATGCCCACTTCGGTGGGTTCGGCCACCACGTAGGCGCCCTTGCTGATGGCGTCCAGGCCCGCTGCATCGGGCGCAGCGGCACAACGACCTTTGGGCAGGTAGGGCACGTTCTGACGGCTCAGCAACAGGGCTGTGGGGCCCTGGCGGTTTTGCAACGCCACCGCCCAGGCCACCGTGGTCTCGGCCGTGTCGGCCGGACGCCAGACATCCAGGTTGGGGATCAGCCGCAGGCTGGCACCTTGTTCGATCGACTGGTGGGTGGGGCCGTCCTCGCCCAACCCGATGGAGTCGTGGGTGAACACATGCACCACCCGTGTCTTCATCAGCGCGGCCATGCGAATGGCGTTGCGGCTGTAGTCACTGAAGGTGAGAAAGGTCCCGCCGTAGGGGATATAGCCGCCGTGCAGCGCCACGCCGTTCATGATGGCGGCCATGCCGAACTCGCGCACCCCGTAGTTGATGTGGCGCCCGCCCTGGCCGTTGGCGTTCTTGACCACCTGGCCGGCCTGGTCAAAACGCAGTGCCGGGGTGGACGAGGTGTTGGTGAGGTTGGAGCCGGTCAGGTCGGCGCTGCCGCCTAGCAGTTCTGGCAAGCCGGCGGTGAACGCTTCCAGCGCGAGTTGACTGGCCTTGCGGGTGGCCACCGTCTCGGCCTTGGTGTGGGCGGCCAGCACGGCGTCCACCACGCGCTGCGAGAAATCGCGCGGCAGGTCGCCGGCCATGCGGCGAAGCAGTTCGGCCGCCAGCGCCGGGTGAGCGCTTTGATACGCTTTGAAGCGGGTGTCCCACTCAGCTTCCTGCGCCTTGCCACGGGCCTGGGCGTTCCAGTCGGCATAAACCTCGCGCGGAATCTCGAAGGGTGCGTGCGACCAGCCCAGGGCCTGGCGGGTGAGTGCGATTTCTTCAGCACCCAGCGGCTCGCCGTGGGCCTTGGCGGTGTTGGCGCGATTGGGACTGCCCTTGCCGATGTGGGTGCGGCAGATGATCAGAGTGGGGCGCTCGGGGCTGATGCGGGCGGCGGCAATCGCCTGGCTCACCGCGGCCGCGTCGTGACCGTCCACCGGGCCCAGCACCCGCCAGCCATAGGACTCGAAGCGTTGAGCCGTGTTGTCGGCAAACCAGGGCGTGACCTGGCCGTCGATGGAGATGCCGTTGTCGTCGTACAGCGCGATCAGCTTGTTGAGCTTCCAGGCCCCGGCCAGCGAACACGCCTCGTGGCTGATGCCTTCCATCAGACAACCGTCGCCCATGAACACATAGGTGTGGTGATCGATGACGGTGTGGCCGTCGCGGTTGAATTCGGCAGCCAGCAGCTTCTCAGCCAGGGCCATGCCCACCGCGTTGGTGATGCCCTGCCCCAGCGGACCCGTGGTGGTTTCCACCCCCGGCGTCACGCCCACTTCGGGGTGACCAGCGGTCTTGCTGTGGAGTTGGCGGAAGTTGCGCAGTTCGCTCATCGGCAGGTCGTAACCGGTGAGGTGCAGCAACGCGTAAATCAGCATGGAGCCGTGACCGTTGGAGAGCACGAAGCGGTCGCGGTCAATCCAATGCGGGTTGCGCGGGTTGTGGCGCAAATGGTCTCCCCACAGGGCCACGGCCATGTCGGCCATGCCCATGGGCGCGCCGGGGTGGCCGGAATTGGCTTGCTGGACGGCGTCCATTGCCAACGCACGGATTGCGTTGGCCATCGAGGAGGTATTGGCCATGGTGTTCGGAGTGGGGGGGTGATGGGAGCAGGGGAAACCCGGAATTTTAGCGGCGCGCCAGGCCCGATCGGTACACTTGGCTGACACCGGCCACCGGACTGATGCACGGGCCTGGTCCTCAGCCACAACACGACCACCCCTCTGCCTCGCGAACTGTCACCTAATC
>RFTK01000098.1 GCA_009923505.1 Betaproteobacteria bacterium | reverse complement strand
TGGTGGGCATCGCCGCCGCCGTGGCGCTGTGCATGATGCTGGACCGCTCACCGGTGCGCCCCCCCAGCCCCCAGGACGCCGCATGATGGAATTCGACCATGTGCTGACGATGGTGGCACTGGCGCTGGTGACCGTGGTCACCCGGTGTTTCTTCTTCATCTCGGACCAGCCGTGGCAATTGCCCAGCTGGGCCGAGCGCGGGCTGCGCTATGCACCCATCGCTGCGCTGACGGTGGTGATCGCGCCCGAAATTCTCACCCACCAGGGCCACTTCCTCGCCGACTGGCGTGATGCGCGCTGGCCTGCGGCCCTGGCCAGTGGCGCCTTTTTCTTGCTGCAGCGCGGCCGCAGCCACTCCATCCTGGGCACCATCGTGACAGGCATGGCGGTGTACTTGCCGCTGCACCTGGGCTTGGGCTGGTAGGCGCGTCAACCGAACCCGGTCGCAGGCCCAGCCTGCACGCGCAGGCGTCAGGCTCTGCCAAGCCGAGCCTCCTAAAATTGCGGCCATGAACGTCATCCGCTTCTCCGATTTGTGCGCCCAGGGCAAGGTCCAGGGCCGCCGTGTTTTCATCCGTGCCGATCTGAACGTGCCACAAGACGACCAGGGGCACATCACCGAGGACACCCGCATCCGCGCCTCGCTACCCTGTATTCGCGAAGCCCTGGCCGCGGGCGCTGCCGTGATGGTCACCTCGCACCTGGGTCGTCCCACCGAAGGCACCTTGCGCCCCGAGGACTCACTGCAACCCGTGGCCGAGCGCCTGAGTGAACTGCTGGGTCAACCTGTCACCCTGTTGCGTGACTGGGTGCAGGGAGTGAACGTGGCTGCCGGACAAGTCGTGCTGCTGGAAAATTGCCGCGTCAACCCGGGAGAGAAAAAAAACCAGGAGTCCTTGTCGCGCCAGATGGCCGCCTTGTGCGACATCTATGTCAACGACGCCTTTGGCACTGCGCATCGCGCCGAGGCCACCACCTATGGCATCGCCCAGTTTGCGCCCATGGCCTGCGCTGGCCCGCTGCTGGCCGCGGAGATCGATGCCATCACCCGCGCGCTGGCTGCCCCGCGCCGCCCCTTGGTGGCCATCGTGGCGGGCTCCAAGGTATCGACCAAGCTCACCATCTTGCAAAGCCTGGCTGACAAGGTGGATCAACTCATCGTGGGGGGCGGCATTGCCAACACCTTCCTCCTGGCAGCGGGCCTGCCGATCGGTAACAGCCTGGCCGAGCCGGATCTGGTGGAGCAGGCGCGAACGGTCATCCAGGCCATGAAGGCCCGCGGCGCCGAAGTGCCCATCCCCACCGATGTGGTGACCGCCAAATCCTTCGCAGCCGATGCCCCGGCCACCATCAAGGCCGCCCAGGATGTGGCCGCTGATGATCTGATTCTGGATATCGGCCCCGACACCGCGCAACGTCTGGCCACGCAGTTGCGTGCGGCGGGCACCATCGTCTGGAACGGCCCGGTGGGCGTGTTCGAGTTTGAGGCCTTCTCCAAAGGCACCGAGGTGGTGGCACGCGCCATCGCTGACTCGGAGGGTTTCAGCATTGCTGGAGGCGGCGACACACTGGCCGCGATTGCGCGCTTTGGCATCGAGTCCCACATGGGCTACATCTCCACGGGGGGCGGAGCCTTTCTGGAGGTGCTGGAGGGCAAGACGCTGCCCGCCCTGGAAATTCTCGCCCGCCGCGCCAACGCCTAAAGGCAGACGTGGGCAAAAGAAAAGCTCCCGGCGGGGAGCTTTTCTCAGGGGATGAACCTCGAGCGTCTCAGGTCGGCAGCGGGGTCGTCTGGCTGGTCGCACGTCCTGCGTAGTCAGTCCAGCAGCGGCGCGTGAAGTCATACAGCTTGCAATGGCGAGCCGTCTCGAAGTACCAGCGCCAAGAGAACGGCTGCACGATGATGCGCTCGGGCAACATGGTTTCGAGTTTGTCCTGAGCCTGGCTCAGCTTGTACAGCGGAATGCTCATGTCCACATGGTGCGCGGTGTGCTCCATGATGTGGTGCATCATGGCGCCAATCTTGAAGGGGAAGGTCAGGTGCACCGTGGTGGACACGAAAGGCTGGGCCTTGGACCAGGCGCTGCGTTCATCATGCCAGGACACTTTGACGTGGGTGTGGTGCACATACACCACAAAACCAATCATGGCGCACCAGAACAAGAAGGGCACCACCACGCCCATCAGCAGCACCAGGAGCACGGATTGGTCGAAGGCCAGGGCGGCGGCGGTCATCACGCCTATCCACACCAGGCCAAAGGCACTCACCAGCAAGTTGTCTTGCAAGAAGATGCTGCGGCGCGTCGGCATGTGACGTGAATTGGGGAAGAACATGCGGTTCCACCAGATCTCAACCATGTAGTAAAGACCAGGCGCCCAGCCGCTTCGGTAGACACGGTCCATCCAACGCTCCAGGGGAGAAAGCGCTTCGTACTCGGCCTGGGTCAGTGGGGCCCACACGAAATCAAAACCCTTGAGGTTGGTGTAGCCGTGGTGCACCACGTTGTGACCCACGTCCCACAGGCTGTAAGGCGTGAGGGAGGGCAAAAAGGCAATGCGGCCCAGCCACTTGTTCAGTCCGCGATGCGGCGTGAGGCTTTGGTGACACGCATCATGGCCGATGATGAACAAGCGTCCAATCGTGAAACCGGCGGCCAGCCCGCACAGCAGTTTGGCCCACCAGGCGTCCAGCAGCACAGTGCCCGCCAGCAGCCCAGCCCAGATGGACAGGTCCAGCACCAGCAGCACCAGTGCGTAGAAGGTGGTACGGTCAGACAATGGGATGAGCCACTCGCGCAAGACCTTGCGATGGGGCAGGGGTTGTCCGGGGGGGATCGGTTGTTCGGTCGTGGTGGTATTCATGAAAATGGCAAGGCCTGTGCGCGTCCACGCAGCAGGCAACCCGCACAGCGTGATGCAGTGCCTCCATTATCCTCTGTCACGCCCAGGCTGTGTTGTCACGCGTCATAAAGTCGTGTTCTCAGTGATGTCAGGGCCCGCCGTCAATACCAAAGTATTGATTTTGATCGGCCCGACACCCGCCGGCACGTCAGCCACACGGCCAGTGCCTACCAGCGCAAGGGCAAGGGCGCGCAGATGAAATACTGTCGTCGATCGTTGCGGCTGATATACCCCCCGATGATCAAGTCTTTGAGCAGTCGGCTGACCATCTCCCGGCTGGAACCAATTTGCTGCGCCATCAAGGCGTGTGTCATGCGCTCGCGCACCAGCAAGCGTCCATCGGGCAGTCGCTCGGTGTTGCGCGTGAGCAATTCGCACAAGCGGCCATAGGTGTCGGTGAACAACACATGACGCACGGTTTGGGTGGCCAAGCGTGCCCGGGCCACGACCGTGGCGAGCAAATCCAGGGCAAAGGCGGGCTCCTGGGCGATGAAGCTCAGCAACTGCGCACGCGGCACCACCGAGCACCAGCTCGGCTGCAGGGCCTGCACGCTGGCCGAGCGCACGTCACCCCCCAGGCTCATCTCTCCCACCACATCGCCAGGCCCGCAAATGCCGTAGGTGACTTCGCGGGGCCGGGCCCCCCCCGAGTTGGAAAACACCCGCAAGCGGCCCTCCAGGATGATGACCAAATCCTCCCCTGGCGTGCCTTCGTGCAGCAAGGTGGTGTGGCGATGAAACAGCCGGATGTCACCCAGCTGCGCCAGCCGACGAAGATGCGCGCTGGCCAAGGTGTTGATCAGGGCCTGGGCGTCAGCCAGGCGGTGGTGGTTGGGCGGGAGAGGGGGCAAGGGCATCATGGTCAGAACCAGAAAACGGCTGATGACCTCCATGGTGCCTGGGCGAGCGCCCTGTGGAGCGCCTCGCACTTACAAAGCGTATTGAGTCACGCTTCAGACCCGAAATCATGTGAGAATGATTTGCATGAATACTCCCTCCAAGCCTCGTCGCTCCACCAAAATCGTGGCCACACTGGGCCCCGCCTCCAGCGACCCGGACATCCTCGAGAAAATGATTCGTGCCGGGGTGAATGTGGTGCGTCTCAATTTCAGCCACGGCGTGGCTCAGGACCACATCGACCGCGCCCGTCTGGTGCGCGAAGCCGCCGCCCGTGCGGGGCGTGAGGTGGCCATCATGGCCGACTTGCAAGGACCCAAGATCCGGGTGGGCAAGTTTGCCCAGGGCAAGGTGCAACTGGAGCAGGGAGCCCACTTCATTCTGGATGCCTCGCGCACCACCCCAGGCGACATACAGGGCGTGGGTCTGGACTACAAGGAGCTGCCCCAGGATGTGAAGCCAGGCGACATGCTGCTGCTCAACGACGGGCTGATCGTCCTGCAAGTGGACGCCGTCAAGGGCGAAGCCGTGCACACCACGGTTCAACTCGGCGGCGAGCTCTCCAACAACAAGGGTATCAACAAAAAAGGGGGGGGCCTGACTGCGCCCGCCTTGACGGCCAAGGACATGGAAGACATCAAGACGGCCATGAGTTTTCAGGCCGACTACGTGGCGGTGAGTTTCCCCAAGAACGCCACCGACATGGAAATGGCACGCCAGCTGGCCAACGTGGCGGCCGCCGAGTACAAGCACCGTCCAGGCCTGATCGCCAAGATAGAGCGCGCCGAGGCCATCCCCCATCTGGACGAGATCTTGCGCGCCAGCGATGGCATCATGGTCGCGCGCGGCGATTTGGCCGTCGAGGTGGGCAATGCCGCTGTTCCTGCGCTGCAAAAGCACATGATCCGCCTGGCACGGGCGCACGACAAGGTGGTCATCACCGCCACCCAGATGATGGAGAGCATGATCACCAACCCGGTGCCCACGCGCGCCGAGGTGAGCGATGTGGCCAATGCGGTGCTTGATGGCACCGATGCTGTGATGCTGAGCGCCGAGACCGCCGCGGGCAAGTACCCGCTCGAAACCGTGATCGAGATGGCCCAGATCTGCGTGGCAGCCGAAGCGGCCGAGCTCGTCGAGCTCGACGCAGATTTCAGCGGCCTAACCTTCAGCCGCATTGACCAGAGCATCGCCATGGGGGCACTCTTCACCGCGCACCACCTGGGCGCCAAGGCGCTGGTGGCGCTGACCGAGTCGGGCTCCACGGCGCTGTGGATGAGTCGTCACCGCATCCATATTCCCATCTATGCCCTCACCAGCAAACTCAGCACCCAGCGCAAGATGGCGCTGTACCGCAACGTGAGCCCGTTGCTGATGGACACCAGCGCCGACCGCGACACCGCGCTGGTGCAGGCCGAAAACCACCTCAAAAAACGCGGCATCGTGCAAACGGGCGACGTCTACGCCATCACCTGCGGCGAACCCATGGGCTCGCCGGGTGGCACCAACATGCTGAAGATCTCGCAGGTGGGCTGAGCGGGCCTCAAAACCGGCCAGGGGCAGTCTCAACCTGGGCTGGGTCTGCTGTCAGCCTCCAAGCAGGCAGGCCTCGCTAAAATCTCCGGGTTTTCTTCCATCCAGCATCAGGACTCACCATGGCTCTCGTTTCAATGCGCGAACTGCTCGACCATGCCGCGGCCAACGGCTATGGCATCCCGGCCTTCAATGTCAACAACCTCGAGCAAGTGCAGGCCGTGATGGCCGCCGCCGATGAAACAGGTGCACCGGTCATCCTGCAGGCCAGCGCGGGTGCGCGCAAATACGCGGGCGAATCCTTCATCAAGCACCTGATCCAGGCCGCCACCGAAGCCTACCCCCACATTCCCCTGGTGATGCACCAGGACCACGGCACCAGCCCCAAGATCTGCGCCGGCGCCATCGACCTGGGCTTTGGGTCGGTCATGATGGACGGCTCTTTGATGGAAGACGGCAAGACGCCGGCGGACTTTGCCTACAACGTCAACGTTACCCGCCAGGTGGTTACGATGGCCCACCAGGTGGGCGTGACCGTCGAGGGTGAGCTCGGTTGTCTGGGCAGCCTGGAAACCGGCGAGGCCGGCGAGGAAGACGGCATTGGCGCCGTGGGCAAGCTCGACCACAGCCAGATGCTGACCGACCCCGAAGAGGCCGCCCGCTTTGTGCAGGAAACCCAGCTCGACGCCCTGGCCATTGCCATCGGCACCAGCCACGGCGCCTACAAGTTCACCCGCCCCCCCACCGGCGACGTGCTGGCCATCAGCCGCGTGAAGGAAATCCATGCGCGCATTCCCAACACCCACCTGGTGATGCATGGCTCCTCCTCGGTGCCACAGGACCTGTTGGCCATCATCAACCAGTACGGCGGCAAGATGAAGCAGACCTACGGTGTGCCCGTGAGCGAGATCCAGGAAGCCATCAAGCACGGCGTGCGCAAGATCAACATCGACACCGACATCCGACTGGCCATGACCGGCGCGGTGCGCAAATTCCTGCATGAGAACCCCGACAAGTTCGACGCCCGCGAGTGGCTCAAGCCCGCCCGCGAAGCCGCCAAGGCGGTGTGCAAGCAGCGCTATCTTGAGTTTGGCTGTGAAGGCCAGGCCGGCAAGGTCAAGGGCGTGTCCTTGAGCATCATGGCCAGCCAATACGCCCAGGGCGCGCTGGCCCAGGTGGTGAACTGAGTGTCTGCAGCCCTGCACACGTCCGACCTGCACTCCCTGCCACTGCTCGCGCGTGGCAAGGTGCGCGACAACTATGCGGTGGGACAGGACCGCATCCTGATGGTGGCGAGTGACCGCATCAGCGCCTTTGACGTCATCATGGGCGAGCCCATACCGGGCAAAGGCGCACTGCTCACCCGCATGGCCTTGTTCTGGTTCGACAAGCTGGGCCATCTGTGTCCCAACCACCTGACCCCCGACGCGCCCGAGAGCGTGGTCACGCCTGCCGAGGCCGAGCAGATTCGCGGTCGCGCCATGTTGGTCAAGCGTCTGCAGCCCATCCCCGTGGAAGCCGTGGTGCGCGGCTACCTGGCCGGCAGTGGCTGGAAGGAATACCAGGAGAGCCGGTCGGTGTGCGGCGTGCCCCTTCCTGAGGGACTGCACAACGCCAGTCGCCTGCCAGAACCCATCTTCACCCCGGCAGCCAAGGCCGCGGTGGGCGAACATGACGAGAACATCACCTACGAGCGCGTGGTCGAGATCGTGGGTGCCAAGCGTGCCGCTGAGATTCGACGCGTGAGCATCGCGCTGTATGAAGCGGCCAGAGACTATGCGGCCACCCGCGGCATCATCATCGCCGACACCAAGTTCGAGTTCGGTCTGGATGAGCACGGCACGCTGGTGCTGATGGACGAGGTGCTGACGCCCGATTCATCCCGTTACTGGCCAGCAGACACCTATGCACCGGGCCACAACCCGCCGAGCTTTGACAAGCAGTTTTTGCGCGATTGGCTCGAGACAGCGCAGGTGCATGGCAAGGCATGGGACAAAACCCCCCCGGCACCCCGTCTGCCGCCAGCGGTGATCGAACAGACCGCACGGAAATACCAGGAAGCCTGGGAGCGCTTGCAGGGTTGATCAGCCACCGGCGCGTGACGACTTAACCTGTCGCCATCACGCCGCTATTGCAAGGCTCCGGTTGTCGTGCCGGTGGATGCCCGCACAGGCACTGAGGCTCAGTTCAGCGCCATGCTGAGCTTGCGCCGATAACGCGACACCATCTCCGTCTGCGGATCCTGCTCGGCCAGGGTCTTGCCGGACAGCTCGATGCCGCCGGCGCTTTTGCCCGTGTCCTGCTCTGTGTTGCGACGTGGCGGCGGCGTCAGCAATTCCAGGATGGCCACATAGGTCTTGCGCGCCACCTCCTCGTTCCAGGCCTTGTCGCGCATGATGATCTCGAGCAACTCCTCCATGGCTGCCGGCCAGTCACCGGCCGCCATCAACAGGCGGGCCTTGGCCAGGCGGGTGTCGAAGTCGCGCTTGTTCTGGGCGATGGCCGCGTCAAACTGCTCGAACGTCCATTGGGCGCGCTCGTCCGTGGTGGCGAATTCCAAGGACAGCAGCCAGTGGTGCAGGGCTTCAAACCGCAACTGCAGGGGAATCTGCGCCAGCGCCGGCGCCAAGGCCGCTTCGGCCGTGGCCAGGTCACCTTGCGAGATCAGCAGCTTCACGTAGTCGTATCGCGTGTCGTCGTTGGCCGGGTTGATGGCCAGGGCCTCCTGCAGCTTGGCGAGTGCAGCGTCCACATCGCCCGACTCGATCAGCTCTTCGGCTTCCTCCGTCTCTGCCTGGGCCTCCAGGTCGTCAGCGCTGGGCAGGTGCTTGTCGAGGAACTCGCGCACCTTGCCTTCGGGCAGGGCGCCCATGAAACCGTCGAGGGGGCGACCCCCCTTCATGAGCACGCAGGTGGGGATGCTGCGAATGCCGAAAGCCCCCGCGAGCTGCTGCTCGTCATCCGAGTTGATCTTGACCAGCTTGAAGCGGCCTGCGTAGGCCACCTCGAGCTTTTCCAGCACGGGCCCCAAGGACTTGCACGGGCCGCACCAGGGCGCCCAGAAGTCAACGAGTACCGGGGTGTTCATGGAGGCCGCAATGACCTCGGTCTCAAAATTCTCGACTGTCACATCCATCATGGGGAACAACTCCGGGCAAAACCTTAAAATTCGAACTCACAGGGCATCCCTTTCGGGCGCCCGCCACAGGCCGATCATATGACCCAACCGCTCGTGGGTGTCGTGATGGGGTCCCAGTCCGACTGGGAGACCCTGGAACACGCGACCCAGATTCTCCAGGAATTCCAGATCCCCTTCGAGGCTCGCGTGGTCTCGGCCCACCGCATGCCGGACGATATGTTCCGCTATGCCGAGGCTGCCGAGGGCCGTGGACTGCGTGCCATCATCGCCGGCGCGGGCGGTGCCGCACATTTGCCCGGCATGCTGGCCGCCAAAACTGTGGTGCCGGTGCTGGGCGTGCCAGTGGCCAGCCGTCACCTGCAGGGGGTGGACTCGCTGCACAGCATCGTGCAAATGCCCAAGGGCATCCCGGTCGCCACATTTGCCATTGGGGCCGCGGGCGCAGCCAATGCGGCCTTGTTTGCCGCTGCGTTGCTGGCCCACGACCATGCCGCCCTGCGTGAGCGATTGCATGCATTCCGCCAGCGTCAAACCGAGCAGGCCCGCCAGATGGTCCTGCCGGTGCAGGCGTCGGCATGACCCATCCGGCCTCGGGCGCCCGTTCCATGACCGCCACCGACGTGTTAATGCCTGGCAGCACCCTCGGGGTGCTGGGCGGTGGCCAACTCGGTCGGATGTTTGTCCATGCCGCACAGCGCATGGGCTACCGCACCGTGGTGCTCGACCCTGACACCGACAGCCCGGCCGGCCGAGCCAGCGACTCGCACCTGTCCTGTGCTTACCTGGACGACCACGGCTTGCGCGCACTGGCTGAACAAGCCAGTGGCATCACCACCGAATTTGAAAACGTCCCCGCACGGGCCTTGTCTGCACTGGCCCGCACACGCACGGTTTCACCCGCCGCCGATGCGGTCTCCATCGCGCAGGACCGCGCCCTGGAAAAAGCCCACTTCACACGCTGCCAGGTGCCGGTCGCGCCGCATGCGGTGTTGCGCACCGCGCAGGATCTGGCCCAGGTGCCCAACACCCTGCTGCCCGGCATCCTCAAAACCGCCACCCTGGGCTACGACGGCAAAGGTCAGGTGCGGGTGCGGACACGCGAGGAGTTGGACGCTGGCTGGACTCGGCTGCAAGCGCAGGCGACCCAGCCTGTGGTGTGCGTGCTCGAGCAGATGCTGCCACTGGCTGCCGAATGCTCGGTGATCGTGGCGCGCGGTCGCGATGGTCAGTGCGTGCATTTGCCGGTGCAGCGCAATCTCCACCGTCAGGGCATTCTGGCGGTGACCGAAGTCTTTGACGGCCACCTCGATCCCGCGCTGGCCGCACAGGCCCTGGACGCTGCGCGCAAGGTTGCCGACGGCTTGAACTACGTGGGCGTGCTGTGTGTCGAGTTCTTCATTCTCGAACCTGGACCCGTGCGCGATGCGCTGGGCGCCCTGGTGGTCAATGAAATGGCCCCGCGCCCTCACAACAGCGGCCACTACAGCCTCGACGCCTGCGACATCTCGCAGTTCGAGTTGCAGGTGCGCTGTCTGGCCGGGCTGCCCCTGACCGCTCCGCGCCAGCACAGCCCGGCGGTGATGCTCAACCTGCTGGGCGACCTGTGGTTCCCCCAGGGTGTCGACGGGGGCGGTGAGGCTTGCGAACCCGACTGGGCCGCGGTCCTGGCGCTGCCCGGTAGTCATCTCCATTTGTATGGCAAATCCGAAGCACGAGCCGGTCGCAAGATGGGACACCTCACCTTCACCGGCGCTGACGCGGCCCAGGTTCGGCACACCGCCTTGCAAGCGGCCGCGGTGCTGGGAATGGCGGCGTTTTGAGCCACATGCCCTCGCGCACCACCCCCTCATGATCCTGCCCGGCTCCGACCCCGCTGCCATTGAGGCCGCCGCCCAGGCGCTGGCCCGCGGCGAACTGATAGGGCTGCCCACCGAAACCGTGTACGGCTTGGGGGCGGATGCTGACAACCCGCAAGCCGTGGCCCGGGTGTTCGCCGCCAAAGGCCGCCCCAACGATCACCCGCTGATCGTCCATGTGACCGACGCCTCACAGGCTGCGCACTATGCCGACCCCATCCCGCCTGTGGCCCAGCGGCTCATGGCCGCCCACTGGCCCGGCCCGCTGACCTTGATCCTGCCGCGTCGCGCGGGCGTGGCAGAAGCCTCGGCCGGGGGCCAGGACTCCATCGGTCTGCGTTGCCCCAGTCACCCGGTGGCGCAGGCAGTCATGCGAAGGGCTCAGGCGCTGGGTGTGCAAGGCATCTCGGCGCCCAGTGCCAACCACTTTGGTCGGGTGAGCCCCACCACGGCCGCGCACGTGCAAGATGAGTTGGGCAGCGAGTTGCTCGTGCTCGATGGCGGCGCCTGCGAGGTAGGCATCGAGTCGACCATCATCGATTGCACACGTGGGCGGCCCGTGTTGTTGCGCCCAGGCATGTTGTCGATCGAGACCTTGTCAGCGGCAGCGGGAGAGCCCGTGCTGTCGCCTCAGGCGTTTGCGCAGCTCCACCCCGCCCCGGCGGCCGCACCGCGCGCTTCGGGCACCCTGGAATCGCATTACGCGCCCAGGGCGCGCGTGCACCTGTTGTCACACGCGGCTTTGCAAGCCCGACTGGACGCCCTGGCACCAGAAGCTCAACACCCTCCGAGCCGGCCCGCCTGCGGCGTGTGGGCTCGCACGGCCTTGCGCGTGCCCCACGGGGCCGTGCTGCGCGCCATGCCTGAGCGTGCGTCCGAATGCGCCCATGTGCTTTTTGCCGAGCTGCGGGCTTTCGATCAACTGGGAGTGAGCGACATCCTGGTAGAGACCCCTCCCAGCAGCACCGACTGGGACGGCGTGCGTGACCGCTTGACCCGGGCGGCCGCTTGAGCCAACCAGGCCCCACTGCGCGCCATGCGTCGTCGTCTCAGCCTTTCGTAGAACGTTAAACTAGCTGGATGCGCTGGAGAACCTCAATGATCAAACCCACCCGGACTTGGACGGCAGGCCTTGGCCTCAAAACCCTGGTCACCTTGTTGCTGTCGACCTTGTTGGTAAGTTGCGGGACCGGCAGTAAATATGATGAATTCATACCAAATCGGATTCTGTCTATCGGGGACGCGTTTAGCTACACTGACTTCTCAACTGGTTCGGCTATCAATCCAAATACTTCTATAGCGCCTGATACCGGGAAAACAGACCATTGGCTCTGGACATACGCGGCGGGCTATGGGCTAACAAATTTAGGCGCCGCGCCAGGAGTTGGAAAAAATGTTGTGTTTTTCAATACCAACACCCAGCCGTCAACAATTGGATCAAGAAATAGTCTTGGAACGATCACACAAGTTCAGAGCCAAGTTCTCGCTTTACCAAGCCCTCAGGATAAAGACCTAGTGGTTATGAGTGTTGGCATTGGTGACATTTTGGCAAAAGCGGACGCTCTTGGTAATACGCCTGCCACAGAAACTGATCTTGCCGACATGCGCCGCATTGGGTTGCAGTACATTAACCTAGCAGACAACGTATATCAACTTGGCTACAAACAGGTTATGTTGTTGAGTGCTATGGATTTATCTTCCAGCCAATACGTAGCCACTCTTTCATCAACCTACAAAAATAACGTCTCTGCATTGACAAGCGCTCTTCATTTCGGATCGCTTAGAAACTGCTACGGGGGGTGCGATGAAAATACCGAGAGAACGTATCCTCCAGGGGAGGGTGTAAAAAAATATGATCTCTTTACTTTGTCTCAGCGAATCGTCCAGGGTACAGCCATTGCGTCCAATATCAACAACAACACGGTTGGAAATACAACCACAAGCCCTTTGTGTTTGTATCCGACCTTGTTAACAGCATGCACGCCCAACAGTCTCTATGACTCAAATAATTACCCTTATTATTACTCTGGGGATTTATATTTATCTCCATTACTTCATCGTTATATCGGGAATGTGCTTTACAGTTTTAGCAGAGGTAGAACGGGGTTCTGATCGCCTATTGG
>RFTK01000097.1 GCA_009923505.1 Betaproteobacteria bacterium | reverse complement strand
CCTTGGCGCGTGAGCACGGCCTGGTGATCTTCGCCGACGAGGTGTACGACAAGGTGTTGTTCGATGGCGTGAAGCACACCGCCATCGGTTCGCTCTCCCACGACGTGCTCACCCTAACCTTCAACTCGCTGTCCAAGAGCTACCGCTCGTGTGGCTACCGTGCAGGCTGGTTGGTGGTCTCAGGGGACAAGAAGCCGGCACGCGACTACATCGAGGGACTCAACATGCTCTCGTCCATGCGTCTGTGTGCCAACGTGCCCGGGCAGTGGGCCATCCAGACCGCTTTGGGTGGGTACCAGAGCATCAACGATCTGGTGAAGGAGGGCGGCCGCTTGCGGCGTCAACGAGACCTGGCCTACGATCTCATCACCGCCATTCCGGGTGTCAGTTGCGTCAAGCCCAGTGCGGCGCTGTATATGTTCCCGCGCCTGGATCCGGCGGTCTACCCCATTCAGGACGACCAGCAATTCATCAACGAACTGCTGCAGGAAACCAAGGTGCTGTTGGTGCAGGGCAGCGGCTTCAACTGGCCCAGCCCGGACCATTTCCGCATTGTTTTCCTGCCGCATGAAGATGATCTGCGCGAGGCTATCTCGCGCATCGCACGATTCCTAGACAACTACCGCAAGCGACACGCACCATGAAACCCATTCAAGTTGGCCTGCTGGGCATTGGCACCGTGGGCCGAGGCACCTTTGAGGTGCTGCAACGCAACCAGGAAGAGATCCGCCGCCGCGCAGGTCGTTCGATCCAGATCGCCATGGTGGCTGACCTGGACACGGCACGGGCCCAGCGCATCGTGGGCGCCACCACCCAGGTGGTGGCCGATGCGCGCCAGGTGATCGCCAACCCCGAGATCGATATCGTGATCGAGTTGATCGGCGGCTATGGCATTGCACGTCAATTGGTGATGGAAGCCATCGAGGCGGGCAAGCATGTGGTGACGGCCAACAAAGCCTTGCTCGCGGTGCACGGCACCGAGATTTTTGAAGCCGCCCGCCGCCGTGGCGTGATGGTGGCGTTTGAGGCGGCAGTGGCCGGTGGGATTCCCATCATCAAGGCGCTGCGCGAAGGCCTGACCGCCAACCGCATCCAATGGATCGCCGGCATCATCAACGGCACCACCAACTTCATCCTTTCAGAGATGCGCGACAAAGGCTTGCCCTTCGAGACGGTGCTGAAAGAGGCGCAAGCCTTGGGCTATGCGGAGGCCGACCCGACCTTTGATATTGAAGGGGTGGACGCGGCGCACAAGGCCACCATCATGTCGGCCATCGCGTTTGGCATTCCGGTGCAATTCGACAAGGCGCACGTGGAAGGCATCACCCAACTCGAGGCTCAAGACATTCGTTACGCCGAGCAGTTGGGCTATCGCATCAAGTTACTGGGCATTGCCAAGCGGGTCAGCACGGGCGTCGAGTTGCGCGTGCATCCCTGCCTGGTGCCTGCCAAACGCTTGATTGCCAACGTGGAAGGCGCCATGAACGCGGTGATGGTGCAAGCCGACGCCGTGGGCACCACGCTGTATTACGGCAAAGGCGCAGGCAGCGAGCCCACCGCCAGTGCCGTCATTGCCGACTTGGTGGACATCACGCGCCTGCACACGGCAGACCCGCTCAACCGCGTGCCGCATCTGGCTTTCCAGCCCGACGAATTGAGCGATGTGGCCGTGCTGCCCATGGCCCAGGTGGTCACCAGTTACTACTTGCGCCTGCGCGTGGCCGATCAAGCCGGCGTGCTGGCCAAGGTGACGGGCCTACTGGCCGATTCCGACATCAGTATCGATGCCGTTCTGCAACGCGAAGCCGGCGAAGGTGAGAACCAGACGGATCTCATCATCCTCACCCACGACTGTGTGGAGTCGCGCATGAACGCTGCGCTGGCCAGCATGCAAAGCTTGTCCACCGTCTTGGGGCCGATCACCCGCATTCGCAAGGAAGAACTGAACTGATGCGCTACCTCTCGACCCGGGGTCATCCCGAGCGCCGCCGTTTTTGTGAAATCCTGCTGGAGGGTCTCGCGCCCGATGGGGGGCTGTACCTGCCCGAGTCCTACCCGCAAGTCGATCTCGCCACGCTGGCACGCTGGCGCAGCGTGTACCAGCAGCAAGGGTACGCCCATCTGGCCTTCGAAGTCCTGTCGCTCTATATTGACGACATTCCTGCTGATGATCTGCGCGCCTTGTGCGAGCGCACCTACACTGAAGCCGTGTTTGGCACTAAGGCCATCGTGCCTGTGCGAGAACTGGATTCCGGTGTCCTGATCGAAGCCCTCTCCAATGGCCCCACCTTGGCGTTCAAGGACATGGCCATGCAGTTGCTGGGCCACTTGTTTGAATATGAACTCAAGCGCCGAGATGAGGAGCTCAACATCCTGGGTGCCACATCAGGCGATACGGGCAGCGCGGCCGAATATGCCATGCGTGGCAAGCACGGTGTGCGTGTCTTCATGACCAGTCCCAACGGTCGCATGAGCCCGTTCCAGCAAGCGCAAATGTTCAGCCTGCAGGATGCCAATATCCACAACCTGGCCATCGACGGTGTTTTCGACGACTGCCAGGACATTGTCAAAGCTGTGTCCAACGACCTGGCGTTCAAGCGCCGCTACCGCATTGGCACGGTCAACTCCATCAACTGGGCTCGATTGCTGGCTCAGGTGGTGTATTACTTTGCGGGCTATTTCCAGGCCACGCAGTCCGACACGCAGCGGGTGAGCTTTGCCGTGCCCAGCGGCAACTTCGGCAATGTGTGCGCCGGGCATGTGGCGCGCATGATGGGCTTACCGATTGAGCGGTTGGTGGTGGCGACCAACGAAAACGATGTGCTGGATGAATTTTTCCGCACGGGGGTGTACCGGGTACGCGGCAGCGCCGACACCCACGAAACTTCCAGCCCGTCGATGGATATCTCCAAGGCCAGCAATTTCGAGCGCTTTGTCTTTGACCTGGTGGGTCGTGACACAGCGCTCACGGCCGAGTTGTTCGGCACACGACTGAGCCGCGACGGCATGTTTGACCTGAGTGGCGATGCTCGCTTTCAACAGCAGTGTGCCCGCTACGGTTTTGTCAGCGGCCGCAGCACCCATGCTCAACGCTTGCAGACCATCCGTGAGACGTTTGAACGCCATGGGCAGATGATTGACCCGCATACCGCGGATGGCTTGAAAGTGGCACGCGAACAGTTACAAGCCGGGGTACCGATGATCGTGCTGGAGACGGCCCTGCCCATCAAATTTGCGGCCACGCTGGTGGAGGCGTTGGGGCGCGAGCCCGATCGTCCCCCGCGCTTCAATGGCATCGAAGCCTTGCCGCGTCGTGTGCAGGTGTTGCCCGCAGAGGTGGCTCGCGTCAAGGCCATCATCGTCGAGCATTGCCCATGAACGTCATTGGCTTCACGGGTTTTTCCGGGGCGGGCAAGACCACCTTGGTCGAGGGTCTGGTGCGCGCGATGCGCGCTCAGGGACTTCGGGTCTCCGTGATCAAACATGCTCGAAATGGTTTCGAGTTGGATCAACCGGGTAAAGACAGCTATCGCCACCGCGAAGCCGGGGCTTTCGAGGTGTTGGTGGCCTCGAACCGTCGCCTGGCGCTGCAACGCGAGTTTGAGGTCGAGGTCGAGTTGACGGTGCACCAGATGCTGGCCGAGATGTACCCAGGCGTGGATTGGGTGCTGGTCGAAGGCTTCAAGCACAGCGATCTCCTCAAACTGGAAGTCTGGCGACATGAAACTGGACATCCCGCCACCTATCCTGATGACGACTTTGTGGTGGGCATTGTCACCAACAGCCCAAATCAATTGCCCTCGGCAACCCTACGACCTGTGATGGATCTGAACGATCCGACAGCGGTGGCGCAATGGTTGATCGATCATCAGGACCGTTTTCATTACAACCGTTTTGACGAAGCATGAGCCGCCCTCCCTTGTTGACGCTGGATGAAGCCCTGCCGCAACTGCTCGCCCATGCGCGCGCGCTGGGGCGGCAGGAAACCGTGTCCACCTTCGAGGCGGATGGCCGTGTGCTGGCACAGGACGTGGTGTCTGCCTTGCAGGTGCCCCCGCACGACAACAGTTCGATGGATGGTTATGCCGTGCGCTCGTGTGACGTGACGCAAGCGGATACCGTCTTGCGTGTGACGCAGCGCATACCGGCTGGAGCCACCGGGCATGAATTGGGCGCGGGTGAAGCGGCCCGCATCTTCACCGGTGCTCCGATTCCGCCCGGTGCCGATGCGGTGCTCATGCAGGAGGACTGTGAGCCCCTGGATGATGCGCAAGTGCGATGTCGCGTGGTGCCTGAGGTGGGGCAGTGGATTCGTCGCAGCGGCGAGGACGTCACGCGTGGTGCCACGGTGTTGCACCGAGGCGATCGCCTGGGCCCTGCGGCGCTGGGCCTGGCGGCGAGTATCGGCTTGTCACATCTGGATGTCGCGGCGAGGCCTCGTGTGGCCTTGATGTCCACCGGGGATGAACTGGTCATGCCGGGCGATGTGCCGCCCCAAGCGATGCCGCCCGGTGCCATTTACAACTCGAACCGATTTTTTCTGCGCGCATTGCTGGAGCGCATGGGCTGCGACGTGACCGATCTGGGCATCGTGCCCGATCAGTTCGACGCCACGAAACGCGCCTTGCACCAGGCGGCTTTGCAGCATGACCTCATCCTCACCAGTGGCGGCGTGTCGGTGGGCGAAGAGGACCACATCAAGCCGGCGGTGCAGTCCCTGGGCGAATTGCACTTGTGGTCCTTGGCCATCAAGCCGGGCAAACCGTTCGCGTTCGGATCGGTGCGGCGCGATCGCACAGATACCGATGGTCCGAGTGCTCACTTCATCGGTTTGCCTGGCAATCCGGTCTCGAGTTTCGTGACCTTCCTGTTGTTGGTGCGTCCGTTCATTCTGTCCCTGCAGGGTGCGCGTCAGGTCCAGGCCCCGCGTTGGCGATTGCGTGTCGCCGGTGACGGTCCGCGGGCCGACCGGCGGCGTGAATTTCTGCGCGCTCGCCGCAATACTGCGGGTGAACTCGAGTTGTTTCCCAATCAAAGTTCTGGTGTGCTGACGTCGGCGGTATGGGCCGATGGCGTGATCGACAACCCGGCTGGCACGGTGATTCGTGCGGGCGATGTGGTGGACTTCATCCCCTGGTCGGAGTGGTTGGCATGAACATTCAACTGCGTTATTTCGCCTCGATCCGAGAAGCCTTGGGCGTGGGGCAAGAGCCTTGGCAGACCCAGGCACAGACGGTTGCCCAGTTGCGGCAGGAATTGGTGGCCAGGGGGGGGGCTTACGCGGATGTGCTGGGCAGCCACCGGGCCTTGCGCGCAGCACTCAATCAGGACCTGTGCGAGGGATCGGCGGCGCTGCAAGACGGCTGCGAGGTGGCTTTTTTCCCACCGGTCACAGGGGGGTGACGATGCGTTTCACGGTGCAGATTCAAACCGCCGATTTCGACCTCAGCGAGGAAGTGGCTCGCTTGCGTCACGGCGATGCCGGTGTGGGGGCGGTATGTACCTTTGTAGGCACGGTGCGCGATCGCCATGAAGGCAGTTCGGTGGCCAGCCTGGAACTCGAGCACTACCCGGGCATGACCGAAAAATCCATCCAGTCAATGATGGCGCAGGCCCAGGCTCGTTTTGACATTCGTGCCGCCCGCGTTGTTCACCGTGTGGGTCTGCTTCAGCCACAGGAGCAGATTGTGCTGGTGGCCGTGACCTCAGCCCACCGGGGGGAGAGTTTTCAGGCCTGCGAGTTTTTGATGGACTACCTCAAAACCCAGGCGCCGTTCTGGAAGAAAGAGGTCACCCCCGAGGGGTCACGCTGGGTGGATGCGCGGGTGAGTGACGATCAGGCACTCTTGCGCTGGGGCATACAACCATCGGTCGATCCGGGTTGAACACAGGTGAGTGCCAGGGTGCAACGCATCGCCTTCATCGTCCGCGTTGGAGGTGCAATCAGTTGAGATAGCCCCCAGGCGGTGGAGCCGCCGGCAGCTCATCGCTGGGTGCCGTTGCCGAGCGGGTCAGCCAGTCTGCTTTCTGAATGGCGTCACGCATCAGGTGTTGCAAGCCCAGGACCAAATCCGGTTGCACCCGCGCCTGAAAGCCTCGGTGCGGTGGCGGCCCCAGCTTTTCCTGAAAGCCGAGCACAATGGTGCCATCGGTCTGTGGGCTCATCTGGACATCGGTGATCAACAAGGGTTCAGCGCCGAGGGGGAGCGTCTCGGCTTCGGTGTATGGCGTGGAAAAATCGGCTTTGTCCAGGTTTTCCTGCTGCTTGAATTCGGCCATCATTTGCCGTGTGTGCTCGCTGTGCACAGGCGTTTGTGCGGTGGCCTGGGGCGCCATGATGTCGACGCCCAGACGCTCCAGATGGGGTTGCAGCCCCAGGGCCAGGCGGCGGGTGAGCCACACGCGCAGTTCTTGGTGGGCCGTGGTGTTGATGCGCAGCAGCAAGCGGTCATGCAGCACGTCATGGTGGAGGGAGAGCTGGTGGATATTCATGCTTGCGCTAGATCAAGTCGGCTGGCCAGGCGCTTGGTACTGTCTTGAAAAGGGGATGATGATCCTCAGTTGCGAACGAATGACCACTTATTGTGCGGGAAATCGACATGCGTTTGGATAAATTCACCACCAAATTCCAGGAAGCCCTGGGCGAAGCTCAAACCCTGGCCCTGGGCGCCGATCATGCGTACATCGAGCCGTGTCACGTGGTGCTCGCCATGCTGCGCCAGGCGGATGGTCCCAAACCACTCTTGCAGCGTGCGGGGGCCAACGTGACGGGTCTTGAGAATGCTGCCGAAGCCGCCATGAACAAACTGCCGCAGGTCCAAGGACAGGAGCAAGTCCAGGTGGGCCGTGACTTGGTCTCGTTGATTCAGGCCGCGGAAAAGGAAGCCCTCAAACGCGGGGATCAGTACATTGCCAGCGAGTTGTTTTTGCTGGCTCTGTGTGATCACAAGGGCGAGGCGGGCAAACTGGTGCGGGACCATGGGCTGACCCGAAAATCGCTGGAGACTGCTGTTGAGTCGGTGCGGGGCGGGCAAAAGGTGGACAACCCCGAGGCCGAAGGCCAGCGCGAAGCCTTGATGAAGTATTGCCTGGATCTGACCGAGCGGGCCCGCAAGGGCAAGCTCGATCCGGTGATTGGCCGTGACGACGAGATCCGCCGCGCTATTCAGGTGCTACAGCGTCGCAGCAAAAACAACCCGGTGTTGATTGGCGAACCCGGCGTAGGCAAGACCGCCATTGTGGAAGGGTTGGCCCAGCGCATTGTGGCCGGTGAAGTGCCCGAGTCGCTCAAGGGCAAGCGCGTCCTGTCTCTCGACATGGCGGCCTTGCTGGCCGGGGCCAAGTACCGTGGCGAGTTCGAGGAGCGCCTCAAGTCGGTGCTCAAGGAGTTGGCCAAAGACGAAGGCCAGACCATCGTCTTCATTGACGAATTGCACACCATGGTGGGGGCGGGCAAGGCCGAAGGTGCGATGGACGCGGGCAACATGCTCAAGCCGGCGTTGGCCCGTGGCGAGTTGCATTGCGTGGGCGCCACCACCCTGGACGAGTACCGCAAATTCATCGAGAAAGATGCTGCGCTGGAGCGCCGTTTCCAGAAAATCATCGTGGGTGAACCCACGGTGGAAGCCACCATCGCCATCCTGCGGGGACTGCAGGAAAAATACGAGGTGCACCATGGCGTGGAGATCACCGACCCCGCCATCGTCGCCGCTGCCGAACTGTCCCACCGCTACATCACCGATCGTTTTTTGCCTGATAAGGCGATTGATCTGATCGATGAGGCCGCGGCCAAGATCAAGATCGAGATTGACTCCAAGCCCGAAGTCATGGACCGACTCGACCGTCGACTCATCCAACTCAAGATTGAGCGTGAAGCGGTTCGCAAGGAGAAGGACGAAGCCTCGCAAAAGCGCCTGGCCTTGCTCGAAGAGGAAATGGACAAACTCGAGCAGGAATACGCCGACCTCGAAGAGATCTGGAAAACCGAGAAGGCCTCGGCACAAGGCGGTGCGCAGGTCAAGGAAGAAATTGATCGCCTGCGTTTCCAGATTGAGGAGTACACCCGCAAAGGCGATTTCAACAAAGTGGCCGAGTTGCAATACGGCCGTTTGCCCGAGTTGGAAAAACGCCTGAAGGAAGCCAACGCACGCGAGACTGCTGCGGGTGATGTCGCGGTGCCTCGCTTGTTGCGCACGCAAGTGGGGGCTGAAGAAATTGCCGAAGTGGTTGCGCGGGCCACGGGCATTCCGGTCGCCAAACTCATGCAGGGCGAGCGCGAGAAGTTGCTCCAGATGGAAGATCGTTTGCACCAGCGTGTGGTCGGTCAGGAGGAGGCGATCGTGGCCGTGGCCAATGCCATTCGTCGCTCTCGCGCGGGGTTGGGTGACCCGAACCGTCCCACCGGCTCTTTCCTCTTCCTGGGCCCGACGGGCGTGGGCAAGACCGAGTTGTGCAAGGCGCTGGCGGGTTTTCTGTTTGACAGTGAAGACCACCTCATTCGCATCGACATGAGCGAGTACATGGAGAAGCACGCGGTGAGTCGCCTGATCGGCGCTCCGCCCGGTTATGTGGGTTACGACGAAGGCGGCTACCTCACCGAGGCTGTGCGGCGCAAACCCTACAGTGTGCTCTTGCTTGACGAGGTCGAGAAAGCCCACCCCGATGTCTTCAATGTGTTGCTGCAAGTGCTCGACGATGGCCGTCTGACCGATGGTCAGGGCCGTACCGTGGACTTCAAGAACACGGTCATTGTCATGACCTCCAACATCGGGTCTCCCATCATCCAGAGCATGGTGGGTCGGGACAGCCAGGACATCAAGGACGCCGTGCTGGACGAACTCAAGGGTCACTTCCGCCCCGAGTTCCTCAACCGTATCGACGAAACCGTGGTGTTTCACAGCTTGGGTGCGGCTCACATTGCCAGCATCGCCGATATCCAGCTGCGCGTTCTGGCCGATCGCCTGGCACGCCTGGACCTCACGCTCCAGGTCACCCCCGCTGCGCTGGCCGAGCTGGCCAAGGTGGGCTTCGACCCGGTGTTTGGTGCACGTCCACTCAAGCGGGCCATCCAGCAGCGCATCGAGAACCCGTTGTCCAAGCTCTTGCTGGAAGGGCAGTTCGGACCCAAGGATGTCATCGAGGTCAAGGTCGACCCGGTGCGAGCGCCTGGCGAATTTCAGTTCCTCAAAGCCTCTGCCTGAGGCTACTGTCCGGTGGTAGCCCGATCGAGTCGGTCGGGTGACAGGGGCGTGCAAGCGCCCGCGCATAATCGGGACATTGCAAACTTTGAACGATGCATCCCATGAGCGCACGCGAACAAATAGCCGGCCATCTCCTGGTCGAATGTCTGGTGGAACAGGGCGTGACGCACGCCTTTGGTGTTCCGGGTGAAAGCTACTTGGCAGTGCTGGACGGTTTGCATGCCTACCGCGATCGTATCCAGTTCATCATCAACCGCCAGGAGGGCGGTGCTGCCTACATGGCGGAAGCGCATGGCAAGCTGACCGGTCGACCCGGGGTGTGCCTGGTCACGCGCGGGCCTGGCGCCACCAATGCCTCGGTGGGCATACACACGGCGTTCCAGGACAGCACCCCCCTGGTGTTGCTGGTGGGTGATGTGGCCTCCGATTGCCGAGACCGCGAAGGCTTTCAGGAGCTGGACTACGGCACCTTCTTCGGCCCCAACACGCGCGGCATGGCCAAGCGCGTGGAGCGCATTGACGACCCTGAACGGATTCCCGAATACGTGGCGCGTGCCTTTGCGACGGCGGTGAATGGCCGTCCCGGCCCTGTCGTGCTGGTGCTGCCGGAAGACATGCTGGTCAAGACGGTGAGCGCTCGTCCGCTGCCGCGTGTGCCGGCGGTGCAAGCTTCCCCCGCGCCCACCGATCTGGCGCGACTGCGCGAGATGCTGATGGCGGCTCGCAAACCGTTGGTGCTGGCGGGCGGTCCGGGCTGGACGCCCGCGGCCGCACAAGCCCTGCAGCGATTTGCCGAGAACTGGAAGCTGCCCGTGGGCAATGCCTTTCGTTTTCAGGACACGTTTGACAACCTGCATCCAAACTACGCGGGCGATGTGGGCATCGGCCTCAACCCCAAACTGGCGCAGCGGGTGCAGGCGTGTGATCTGCTGCTGGTGGTAGGCCCCCGGCTCGGGGAGATGACCACCGGCGGCTACGCCCTGCTCAAACCTCCGCGCCTGCCCCAGCCACTGGTGCACATCCACCCCAGCGCTGAAGAACTCAACCGCGTGTACCACGCCGACCTGGGCATCCTGTCCACCCTGGGTGCGGCCGCCACTGCGCTCGCATCCCTCGCTCCGCCCGCCGATGTGCCCTGGGCTGACTGGACGCATCAAGCCCACGCGGATTACCTCGCCAACCTGACGCCGCAAGCTTTGCCGGGTGATATCGACATGGCGGCCATCATCAACGTGGTGAACCGTTTGTTGCCGCCCGATGCGGTGGTGACCAATGGCGCCGGTAACTTCGCCAGCTGGGTGCATCGCTTCCATCGTTACCACGGGATTGCGCGGGGTCACAAGACGCAACTGGCGCCAACCAACGGCTCCATGGGGTATGGCGTGCCAGCAGGAATTGCCGCCAATATCACCACGGGGCGCACGGCGTTCACCATTGCCGGGGACGGCGACTTCCTCATGAATGGTCAGGAGCTGGCGACGGCCCGGCAATACGGCGCGCGCAGCATCATCGTCCTGCTCAACAACGGCATGTACGGCACCATCCGCATGCACCAGGAACGCGACTTTCCAACGCACGAAAGCGGTTCGCATTTGAGCAATCCGGATTTTGTGGCGCTGGCCCAGGCCTACGGGTATGAGGGCGCGCGCGTCACACGTACCGCCGAGTTTGAGCCGGCGATGCGTGCTGCGCTGGCCAGCAAGACTGGCACTGTGATCGAGATCATGCTTGACCAGGAAGTCATCACCACGCGTGCCACGCTCTCGTCCATCCGCGACGCAGCCATCCAGCGCCTGAAGAACTGATCGGCATGACCACGGCAGTCCTGTCCGCGAGTTGACCCAGCGCTGGAGCACGCGCTGGTGCGTGTCACTTTAAAGAGTCGACATTAAAAAAGCCATCTGACACCTTGTGGGTGCAGATGGCCTGTCTTGAAGCGCCAGGGTCTGGCGCTGTCAAAGCGACTCAGTTCAGTGGAACTGCTCTTCCTCGGTGGAGCCGGTCAGCGCTTTCACGCTGGACTGGCCGCCCTGGATCACGGTGGTCACGTCGTCGAAGTAGCCCGCGCCCACTTCCTGCTGGTGCGACACAAAGGTGTAGCCCTGCTCGCGAGCGGCGAACTCGGGTTCTTGCACCATGTTCACATAGTGCTTCATGCCTTCGCCGCGTGCATAGGCATGGGCGAACTGGAAGCTGTTGTACCAGTTGATGTGAATGCCAGCCAGCGTGATGAACTGGTACTTGTAGCCCAGTGCGGACAACTCGTCCTGGAACGCAGCAATGGTCTTGTCGTCCAGGTTCTTCTTCCAGTTGAAGGACGGCGAGCAGTTGTAGGACAGCAGCTTGCCAGGGTGCTTGGCATGCACGGCCTGTGCGAACTCACGGGCAAAACCCAGGTCAGGGGTGCCGGTTTCACACCACACCAGGTCCGCATAGGCCGCGTAGGCCACGCCACGGCTGATGGCTTGCTCCAGACCGTTCTTGACGCGGTAAAAGCCCTCGGGGGTGCGCTCACCGGTCAGGAAAGGTTGGTCGTTGGCGTCGTGGTCGCTGGTGATCAGGTTGGCCGCTTCGGCATCGGTACGGGCCAGCACAATGGTGGGCACGCCCATGACGTCCGCGGCGAAACGCGCAGCGATCAGCTTCTCGCAGGCTTCCTGGGTGGGGACGAGCACCTTGCCGCCCATGTGGCCGCACTTCTTCACCGCAGCCAACTGGTCTTCAAAGTGAACGCCCGCAGCACCGGCGGCGATCATGTTCTTCATCAATTCGAAGGCGTTGAGCACGCCACCAAAGCCGGCTTCAGCGTCGGCCACGATGGGCAGGAAGAAATCGGTGTAGTCCTTGCTGCCCGGTTCGATGCCACGGCCCCACTGGATTTCGTCGGCGCGCTTGAAGGTGTTGTTGATGCGACGCACCATGGTGGGCACCGAGTCGTAGGCGTACAGCGATTGGTCGGGGTACATGGTCTCGGAGGTGTTGCCGTCAGCAGCCACTTGCCAGCCCGACAGGTACACGGCCTCCAAGCCAGCCTTGGCTTGTTGCATGGCCTGGCCGGCAGAGATGGCGCCAAAGGAGTTCACATAGCCCTTCTTGGCTTCGCCATTGATCAGGCGCCAGAGTTTGTCGGCACCGCGTTGGGCCAGGGTGTGCTCGATGTGCAGGCTGCCACGCAGGCGCACGACGTCGGCGGCGCTGTAGCCCCGCTTGACGCCTTTCCAGCGCGGGTTGTGGGCCCAGTCTTTTTCGAGGGCGGCGATTTGTTGTTCGCGGCTCAGTTGTTCAGTCAGGTTTTGTGGCATGAGATCACTCCTTGAAGTTAACGAATCGTCGGGATCTGAGCGCGACAGCTGTCCAGATCCGTTGAACGAAGTTTAAGTCTTGTAGAAG
>RFTK01000096.1 GCA_009923505.1 Betaproteobacteria bacterium | reverse complement strand
CTTTATGGAGAGTCACCCTCTCTGCATGGCTGATGCCAAAAATGAATTCTAAAAGCATCATTCAAAGGTGTATGCTAGTGATAAATAATTTCTTTTGATCGATGGACGGCAGAATTGTTAACGCTTTGAAAATTTGTATACAGCCCGTCGCCGTGGATACTGAAATTTTTTAATCGATTTTTAGAAACACAAATTTTTTCCTCTCCCTATCAGCGATATGCTCGTGGCTTTCTACAGGCAATAGCACCTGTGTCCGATGGATTCATCGCGGGTGCTGGAGAGATCAAGATGCAAGCACTCAAGCAACGACAACGGCTCAACATTTCCCCCTTATTGTTGAAGCCTCTCGAGTCCCTTCAGCGCCTGCTCTCCAGTCCTCGCCATCCTGATCAGCAGCAACGTCTTATCGCAGTGCTGGCCGTGGCGGCACTGGTGGATTCCCTAGCGCAGGCGGCCCCCGTGCCGGCTGAATCGGAGGCGTCGGCAGACGACGATCAGCGACAACAATTGCAGGCAGATCTGTCGCGATTGATGGCGCAACTCAACAGCCTCGAACTGCAGCGCTGGGTGGCCCACCTGGCGAGTCATCAAGAAACACTGAATGGTGAAGCGGACGCAGCCTCGGCTCTAAATTTGAACGTGCACCCGAGCACGAAGGCCCCCGATGCCCGCAGTGCGACCGAGGCCACGGCCCCTGTTCAGGCAGAGCTGCCTTTTGATGACCCAGAGCCCATGCAAGTGGTCGCAGGATCCGATGACGCAGATGTCTGGGTGGCACAAACCACGCATGCGGTAGATGCCAGCGATGACGTTCTGCTGGCGGCCAATGCCAACAAGCCACCCGTGACCAAGAAGGGTCAGGCGACACCCAAGGCCGAAGAGGTCAAAGCAGCCCAAGGGTCCAGCGCAGACGCCGGGGATGAGGAGCAGTCTGATTCTGCCAATAGCACCGAGCAGGCCGAGGACACGAGTGAATCGGACTCGTCGACCAGTGCTGCCACGAAATCTGCGCCGGCCGGTTTGTTGGCTGGCGGTGGCGGGGGTGGCGGTGCCAGTTCAGCGGCGGGTATGGGCGGTGGTGGTGTTTCCGCTTCCGTGCCGTCTGGCGGATCGGTGATCAAAGGGTACCTCGACCAGGCCATAGTGTGGCGTGACACGAATGGTGACGGCGTGCTCAGCTACACCGATACCAACCAGAACGGTCTATTTGACCGCGCCGAATACTACATCGACGCCAACCAGAACAACCGCTTCGACAGTGGCGAAACCTACACCGATGCCAACAACGATGGCGTCTGGAGTGCTGGCGACATCATCACGGATCAGTATGTCTACACAGACAGTTCGGGTAACTACACCGGACTCACCGGGGTGGGCGCGGTGCACGTCATGGGAGGTGTAGATCGCTATGGCACGGGCCTGGTCTACAACGGTGTGTTGTTGGCGCCAGAATCCGCGCAGGTGGTGACATCGCTCACCACCTTGATTGAAGGCATTCGTCAAGGATCTAACTTGACCCTGGACGAATCCGTGGCGGCGGCCAAGACCCTGTTGGGTTTGTCTGCCTCCGTGAGTGCGGCCGACCTGCTGAGCCTCGACCCTGTCAATCAGGCTTACGAAAGTGGCTCCAACGCCGACAAGGTGAAATACCTGGAGATTTATGCCAAGTCCGCGCAGGTGGCCAATTTGCTGGTGGTCGGCGGCGCGGCGATTCAGGTCGCGAATGCCAGTGCGGGCATGACATCGGCAGACGCATCGATGGCGATGTTGCGCGCCCTGTCGGAAACCTACGCCGACTCACGGGCTGCGGGGACCGTGGCAGAAGTCCGCCTGGATAACGCCAGCTTCATATCCACGGTGTTTGGCAACGTGCAGAGTGAGCAACCTATCTATAACGTGGCTGATGTGTCCACAGCACTGTCCAATGTCAACGGTGTGGTGGTGCAGACCGTCAATGAACTGAAGCAGAACGTCAGCGCCCTGAATTCCAAATCGGCATTGAACACCCTGGTGGCCACGGAATACGCGTCCCAGTATTCGTTGACCAGTGACGTGGCCAGAAATACCCTGGATCCCACCCTTTACACCGATCAGCAACTGGCCAACAAACTGGCTGACATCTCGGGCGTGGTGGGGACCTTGTCCATTCCCGTGCCAGGTGGACGTTCGCAGCCGACTCAACCGACACTGGTCACGGTGAGTGGATCGCCGGCAGTGGCCACCCCTCTGAATGTCATCAACCAAGCCAAACTGGCGACGGATTTCACCTACTCGCTCAAGCAGGACTTGAACAAGGACGTTGTCGCCGGGGATGTTCTGCATGTGATGGTCAATGGCATCGACTCGGGTATTTCCCATGTGGTGACGGCGGCGGAAGTGACCGCTGGCAAGTTGACCCTCGACGGCCTCAGTTCCTCGATCTGGGGATTGACCGCGAATGCCAAGGCCGACAACAAACTGTTTGGCATCACCACGCGATTTGACACCGCCACGGGCATAGAGGGGGCTGAGTCCTATCGTTTTCCGGTCAGGGTGGACACGGCAGCCTCGTCACCGACGGTGGTCTGGCAAAACGACACGGGAGTTGCCGCCGATGGCATCACCTCGGACGGCCTGTACGTGAACATCATGGGCGCGGAGATCGGCGCCAACGTTCATGTGGAAGTGACCAAGGATGGTGCGGCTGTGCAGACACGAGATTTGACCAACACGGGCGGAAGCCCGATCCAGTTGGCCGCCAGCATGTTGGGTATCAGTGGAGATGGCGAGTACGGATTCAGACTGAGCCAGACTGACGCCGCAGGCAACACCTCGTCGCTTACACCAGAAGATGCCCCTGTGAAGCTCAAGGTCGACAGTGTTGCCCCGGGTCTCAGCTTTCAAACTGGCTCACGCTCGATCAGCGATGGCAAAGTTGTAGTGTCCATGACCGAGCAATCGGCGGCCAGCATGCAATTTCTGGCCACCGAGGCCATGCAGAACACCATGAAGGTGGAATTGCTCAAGGGGGCCACCAATTACGCAAACCTGCTGTCCCACTCTCTGAATGCGAACAAGACCACGTTCACCCTGGCCGGCAACCTCAGTTCGCTGGACCGAGGGACTTACACACTGAAGGTGACCGCCACCGACCTGGCTGGCAACCAGGTTGAGACCACGCAATCCCTGTTTCTGGAGAAGGTGTCTTTTCTCAGCTCGTTTCCCAGTTACATCAACGCCGCCAACGTCGCCAGCGGCTGGACACTCAGTGGCTCCACCAGCGGAGTGGAAACGGGGCGTACGGTCAGCCTCACATTGACTTCCACGGGCATGACCGCCATCAACAAGTCGTCGACTGTGGCGGCCGATGGTTCTTTCTCGACCGAGTTCAGCGCTGGCGAATTGGCGACCTTGGCAGAAAAAGGATACTCGCTCAACTACAGCGTGTCGGACGCGGCCGGGCACACGGCTTCAGGCACGCAGGCTGTCGTACTGGACAAGACTGCACCCACCGTTACCCTCGAATTGCGCGGCCCGGATGGCGCGGTTGCCACGTCCATCGACCAGTCCATGGTCACGGATGGCTTTTCCTTTGCAGGACAGGTGCAGGGCTTGGAGAGCGGCAAAGCTGTCACGATCACTTTCAGCCGAAGCGGCGCATCCGACATCACGCTGACGGGTGCCGTGAGCAATGGCGCTTTCCAGATTCCCGCGGATGGTGCCACCATCTCCAAACTCAGTACGGGCTTATACACCATCAGGGCTAGCGTTCAAGACAACGCGCTCAATGCTGCCACAGCAACCTTGTCGGGCGTGCCAGCAGCCCTGGGGTCTGCTCGCATGACGCTTGGCGCTTTGGCGGATAACCAGCTCAGCGAAGCTGAAGTCACCCAGGGCTTCTCCCAGTCGTTGAGCGTGTCAGACCCGACAGCGCGAGTCACGGTGCGTTTGCTTGATGGCAGTGGCACGCAGATCTTGAACACGCTGACCTACGCCAACAATGTGTTGAGCGCCAATCTGTCAAATCTGGCTGATGGTCAATACCGCATTGAGTTGAAAGTGTTTGCTGGAAGTGACAGTGGTTTCACGGTGCCACTGCAGACGCTGAACCAATTGCTGGTGATCGACAAGACTGCGCCCACTGGCTTCACCCTCACGCCGACCAACGCCGTACTCAATGCCACGACGATTCAAAATGGCCTGTTGCTGACGGGGACTGTGGCGGGTATCGAGGCTGGACAATTTGTGGACCTGTTCAACAGCCAGAATGTCAAGATCGGCACAGCACCGGTGGATGCCAACGGTGGCTTTGCGCTGAGTGTGTCACGAGAAGTCTTGTCAACCGTTTTGAACGGTGATGGTACTTACGCGTTGACCGCCCAAGTGAAAGATGCGGCAGGCAATGCCCCGACGCCTGCTACCCTGTCTGTCAGCTTGCTGATCGATACGGCAGTGCCCAGCAAGCCCGTGAACTTCACCCTGGCTGAAGACCTGGGGATTTCCACCTCGGATGGCATCACTAGAACATCGGCCAACGGACTCAAGTTGTCGGCCAAAGCCTCACCCGCCGATTCTGGCGTGGTGGTTCAACTGCTGGACGGCGGCGTGGCCGTTCCTGGTGTCAGCACCACGATCACGAGCAAGGGCGACATCCTGTTCAACAACGTCAAGTTGTCGGGGGGGGTGCACAACCTGTCGCTGATGGCGGTCGATCTGGCGGGTAATGCCAGCCCCGTCAGTTCGTCGGTGCAAGTGATGGTGGATGACGTGGCGCCGACAGTTTCCCGGGTGGAGGTGCCCGGAGCCGCGGTGTATGACCGCGGCCAGGTGTTGAATTTTGTCGTGCAGTTCAGCGAACCGGTGTACCTGGACGCGGCCAATGGCGCCCCGCGCCTCAGCCTGGCGCTGGACAGTCCCACCCCTCGCTATGCCACTTACCAATCGGGCAGTGGCACCAATAAATTTGTCTTCACCTACACGGTTCAATCCGGCGACCTGGACACCAACGGCATTGCTTTCAGAACCATCAGCAACGCACTGCAATTAAATCTGGCTGGCTCCGGGAACACCACGATTGCCGTCACCGATGCGGCGGGGAACGCGGTCAACCCCCTGCTGAACCTGGTGGGCAACCTCGAGGGCGTGAAGATCAATGGCACGGTGGTGGGTTCGGCCGTGGATGGCTACCTGGTGAACACCACGATCTTCTCGGACGCCAACAACAACAACACCATTGATGCCGGTGAAGCGGTGGGTGGATCCATCGGCGCAGGGGTGTTCTCGATCCCGGGCGGATCCGGTCATCTGATCATGCGCGGTGGCGAGGATATTTCCACCGGCCACAGCTTCACGGTGCAGTATGAGGCACCGGAAGGCTATACCGTGGTCAACCCGGTCTCATCGCTGATTGCCAGTTTTCAGACGCTGGGTGGAGCACAATATTACACCTTGAGTGCGTTGGGCGTTCCTTCTGCATTGACAGACACTCGTAGCGGCTTGGGTGACTTGACCTATTTCAAGCTCAGTACGACAGCCTCCGAGGCTAAGGTGCTGGCTGCTGGCCTCTTTGGCGGCATCATTCCGGCGACAACGATTGACCTGTCCAGTTACGACGCCTTCCGTGAAGCGGGTCGGCCGGTGACAGATTATGCCTCTGCGACGGTTGCCAAAGACGCCAAACTCGCTGCCATCGCCTATCAGAAGTCGGCGGCGATGTTGGCGACGCTGTCGGATGTGGGTGGTGCGGTGCTGGCGGTTCTGGATGACAACTCGGTCTCGTCACCCCGAGGGGTGTTGTCGACCGACAGCAGCATGGCTTTGATGCATGCCGTTGCCGGGCAACTGAATGCAACACCGAGCCTGAAGCTGCAGACGGCTTTGGCTGACGCCAGCCAGATCAAGTCTGCCCTGACAGGGGCGGCTACCGAGCTGGGGCTGACCGTGACCACTGCTCAGGCCGCCAAACTGGACCAAGTGGCGGCGGTGATCGCCAAGGCCAACTCGCTGATCTCGGCGAGCGCGACCACCACGATTGACGGGGTGGGCAATGACGCCAAGGATGCCATCCAGATTCTGCGTGGCATCGTGGCCGTGCAACAGGTGGTGCAGGGCGATTCGGCTGATGTGCTGGTTCGTTACGTGATGGGTGACACCTCGAATACGACAGATCCCACGACCAGCTCGCTGGTGTCCGGCATGGAAGCGCGCGTGGCCGGGGTTATCGTCGGGCCTATCGTCCCGTCGGTGTTCAAGGTGGGCATCGTGTCGGGAAGCGCAATCGCCTCCAATATCACGGTGTTCGAGGGTGGTGACCAGGGCGATGGTGCCACCTTGACCTTCAAGGTCATGCGTTCAGGCGGGCTGGATGGCACCGTGGTGCTCAAATACGATTTGACCGGCTCGTCCTTGCTCACAGCTGACCGCTTTGAAGGCGGTCAAATTCCCGTGGGCACACTCACGTTTGCTCCGGATGTGACGGAGCAGACGTTCACCGTCAAACTGGCCAACAACACGCTTCGCAACCCGACGGAGCTCCTGACCCTTCAGCTCGAAGATGCCTATGGCAACTCGCAGTTCACCGACCTGACGGGGCGACTGACCGCCAGCGCCAAAGCGTCTGTGCTTGTGCGGGACGATGACCCGAACGTGCCGGTGATCACGGTGCCAACCAAGGTGGATGTGGCGGCTGGTGTGAGCACGAAATTGTCAGGCGTGTCGGTTGACTATTTTGATTCGGACGCTCAACTCACCGTCACGCTGAAAGCCGCCAGTGGCAACCTGCAGATCGACCGGCTGCCGCAAGCCGGCGCACTCAATGCGTTCGCGTCGACAACGTCGGGCACTTACACGCTGGCAGGGACGCTGGACCAGGTGAACAGTGCCCTGGCTCGCCTGAGCTACACCGGGTCGGTGGGGCAAACCGATACCGGGCTGCGTGTATCGGTCACGCCCGCTGGGCGAACGGTCAGTGGTAGCGCCGACGTTTCGGTCCAGATTCACAATGCGGCACAAGTGACCGTGCCCGCGGCGGCGGGCAACGTGGTGGCGGGGACCGCCAGCCGTTTGCCGGGTATTGATATTCAGGACATCGACTCCTCCAAGGTCACGGTGACCCTCAGCAGTGCGCAGGGCAAGATGTCGGCAGACGCCGCCAATGCAGCGGTGTTCACCAGTGTGGCGGCCGATGGTTCGCTCAGCCTGTCCGGGTCAGTGGCCGATGTGCGCTCTGCCTTGTCGGCCGTGACGTTCACCGCCTCGGCCGGGGCCACGCAGGCCGTGGTCCGCGTGCAGGTCAGTGACAACGACCCGCTCAATGCACCCGGACAGGCACAGATGGTGCTGGGCGTGTCCAAGGCCCCACCGGTGGTGCTGGCGCCGGCCAGCGCCAGTTTCAAGGCGGGTGTGGCGGTCGGTCTGGCCAACATCACGGTGCTGGATGCCGACAGCCCGCAGGTGACCCTCACGATTCAGGCTTCCAGGGGCGGACTGACGCTGGGCGACTTGCCCGCTGGCGTGAGCGTGGTCAGCCAGACCGCCAACCAGATGGCGCTGCGCGGTGCGCCTGACCTCTTGAACAAGGCCGTCAACGCCGTGAAATACACGGCACCCACCTTGGGAACGCCGTCGCTGACCTTCACGGTGAATGACGGTGACAACACCGTGGTCAGCAAGTCGCTGTCGGTTGCCATCATTGACAATGCGCCGCCATCGCCTGGTGGGGATTTGACCCTCTCGGGCGTGGTGGAGGATGCGCAGCAATCCTTGACGATCTCCCCCACGTTGCTGATCGACAGCGACTCCCCAAACGGCACCCTGCCCACCAAGATCCGGATCCTGTCCGTCGAGGGGGGAACCCTGACACTGGACAATGGCTCCGCCATCGTCATTGGGGATACGTCGACGCCGCTCGCCCTGAACGGATCGGGCGGCCTTCAGGTCAAGTTCACACCGCATGCCAATCGAAACGCAGATGCCGTCATCCGGTACGTGGTGGTGGACCCGGTGCTCGATACCTTGAACTCTGCGCCGTCATTCATCACGCTGCCGATCCAGGCGGTGAATGACAAACCCGTGTTGAGCATTGCGCAGGGCACGGTGATCTTCACCGAGAACAGCGCCCCGTTGTCGGTGTTGCCCCTCGTGGGCATCACGGATGTGGACAGCAAAGCGTTGTCCCAGGCAGTGGTGCAAATCGCGGCGCCGCAAATCGGCGATGTCCTGTCGTTCACAACGCTCAATGGCATCGCGATCACGGGTGCATTCAATGCCGCAACGGGCACCATGACCCTCACGGGTCTGGCCACGGGTACGCCTGCTACCTACCCGACGCTGGATCAATTCCGGCAAGCCCTCCAGTCCGTGAGATATTCCAATGTCCGGGAAGATTTGAACACGGCGACACGGCAGATCGCGGTGACGCTGTACGACGTGGACAGTTCAACGTCCGGCTCGAACGTACAGATGAGCCAGGCGGTCAACATCACGCTGAATGTGGTGGGCGTCAATGATGCGTCAACCGTGACGGTCCCGACCGGTGCGAGTGTGCAGTTCACCGAATCGGCAACGGCCGACAAAGGCTCCGTTGCGGTCGCCTTGCCCACGGTGTCACTGGCTGACCCCGACTCGCCCGGTGACACTGCGAACATGCGAGATGTGGCGATGGCCAAAGTGTTCTTCGCGGCCGGATACCGGCCGGGTGAAGATGTGCTGGTTGCGTCGACAGCCGCCTTGCCCTCGGGCATCAAGGCGGTGTTTGATGCCACCACGGCCACGCTGACCCTGAGTGGCAAGGCCACGTTGGGCGCCTACCAGACAGCGCTGGCGCAGGTGGCCTACAAGAACAATTCAGCCAACCCCAACACGGCCGATCGAACACTCAAAATCAGCCTGACGGACGACCTGGGTGCGGCGTCAGAGTCGTCGGCCATCACGCTGCGGGTAGCGGTCACGGACGACGTGGCCAGCCTTGACCTGTCAGGACCGGATGTCAGTGGACTCGACGCGGTCGCCCTGTATTCCGGTGGTGTCGGTGCCACGCCGGTCCCGGTGGCCCCTTTGGCGACGCTGAAAGACCTGGACGGCTCACGCTTCAAATCGCTGACCGTTCAAATCAGGGGTGCTGACGCCCAGGACGGATTTGAGTTGTCGCCGGCCGCGTTGAATGCCCTGGTGGCGTCAGGTCTGGTGGCTGACCCGGCCGTGTTGTCCGGTGGCAATTTGACGCTCACCATCCGGACGGCAACCGTGGGCGGGACAGGTGATATTGCGGCCTTTGAAGCCGTGATCCGGGGGATTTTGTACAAACGGGCCGACGTGCTGCAAGCAGACACGGCTACGCCTAAAACGATCACCATCAGTGGTCTTGATGCGGTTGGCAATTCCATCACGTCTGCCGAGGTCTCCATGTCGCTGGCCCTGGCCCCCCTGGCCAGCGTCAGTTCCGTCACCAGCGCGGGCGTGTCGACTTTTGTGGTCAACCTCAACGGCGCGCCGGGCACCAACAGCCTGGTCGTGGACTTGTCGTCTTCCCTGGTACTCAATGGCAGCAACCGCATCACGGTCAAGGACTTGTTCAAGGCCCAGGACATCAATGCGACCGGCTTGCTGGCCGGGGCCGATGTCAGCGTGACGCTGACCGGCAATGCCCAGGCCAACACCATCACCGGCTCCAGCGCCAACGATGTCATCGTGGGGGGTGGCGGCGCCGACAAGCTGGACGGCAAGGAGGGTGACGACACCTATGTGATGAAACTGGCCGACCTGGCCACCGCGACCATCAACGATACCGGGGCGGCCAGTGCCGGGTCGCGAGGTGATTTGTTGGTGCTCACCGGCGCCGGTGGCACCCTGGATGCCACCGCCATGGGCAGGGTCAGCGGCATCGAGGGCGTGGTGCTGGCGGGGACCTCCCGCTATGACATCACACTGCCGGCATCGTCTGGCGTGCGGGGGCTGGATGCCAGCCAGGTTCAGTCCGGGTCTGTGTCCATCAATGCATCATCCCTGACGTCCTCTTCGCCCATCACCCTGGTGGGCTCATCGGGCAATGACACCTTGCGCGGAGGGGCCGGCAATGACAGCCTGGCGGGCGGCGCGGGCGACGACACGCTGCAAGGCGGCGCAGGCAAGGATGTGTTAACGGGTGGGGCTGGGGTAGACACGTTCGTGTTTGATTCCACATCGGGTTCGACCACGGCGAGTTCGTACGACGTCATCACTGACCTCACGGTGGGTGACAGGATCGTGTTGAATGTGCCCAAACTCGTGTGGGCACCAGACGGTATTCCGGCCACACGGGCCACGGGCGCTCTGTATGCCTGGCTGCAAAAGCCGGCCAACCCCAACGACAAGCCCATCCTGTTTTACGAAACCACCGCGGGTGCTGCGCCGGTGGGGGTGTCCATCGAGTCGAACATTCGTTTGGCGGGATGGGTGCCCAGCACCAACACGGACGGTGGACTCACGCTGAGCATCCCGGCCAACGACCCATCCACGGTGGTGGTGCCAGATGCCTCTCAGCAACTGCCCAAACTGGCCAACGGCGTGAATGTGCAGACGGCCCTGAGCGGCTTCTCGGTCGTGGACGCTGCCACTGATGTGCAGACCCTGCAACTGACCGCTGTGGGGGGCAAGCTCAATGTCAGCACCTCTGGGGTGACCAGCGGGGTGACCTCCGTGACCGGGGCCGATACGGGCTCTCTCACCCTGGTAGGTACAACCCAGGCCCTGAACCAGGTGTTGACCACGCTCAGCTACACCGCGACCAGTCGCCCTGCGGCGGGCGAGCTGTCCAGTGTGAGCGCGGCAGTCAAAGACAGCCTGAGTGAGTCATTCAGTCCGCCCAAGACCATCTATCTGAAAGTGCCCAACACCGCCCCGACGCTGCAACTGGCATCGACGTCCACCACCACGGTGGCCGTGGGGGGATTGGTGCCGCTGAACGGCGTCACGCTCGCTGACCCTGATGGTGGCCAGCTCAGTCTCAACATTGCGCAACAGAACCTTTTGGGCAACTGGGTGCTGGACCTCGCCGCGCTGCCTGACGGTGTCAAGGCACAACCCAGCACTACCTCTGTGACTCTGAAGGGAACGGCGGCTGATCTCAATGCGCTGATCAGTTCAGGCAAGTTGAGCTATCAACCGACCTCGCTGGGCGCCAACCAACTGACCTTGACTCTGACTGACGATGTCGGGGCCTCGGCGACTGCGCTGAACCTAAACCTTATCGGGCGACCGGGTGTCCCCGGTACGCCGGATCTGCTGACCTCCAGCGACACCGGTTCATCCAATACCGACAACAAGACCAGCTTCGCGGACATGAGCTTTTCCGTCTCGCTGGAAGGAACCGGATCGACGCCGGGCACCGTGCTGGAACTGTGGGCACAGAACCGCGTGATTGCCAGCAAGACCTTGACAACCACTGACTTGTTATTGCCTTCCACGGTCATTTCTCTCGATCCCAGCGTGTCCAAACTGGTGGACGGAACGGTGGCCATTGCGTCCAAGGTGAGTTTCCCGGTGTCGAGCACGCAAGCGCTCAGTTCCGACCTGTCCACCCCCCTGCAGGTGACCCTGGACTCGGCGATTATGACGCCCACACTGAGCTTTGACACGGCGGATGATACGGGCGTTTCAACCTCGGACGGCGTGACCAGCAAGTCCACTGGGCTCACGCTCAATGTGAAAGCTGACCCGAACGTCGTGGTGACGCTGAATGAAGGCGCAAATCTGATCGCTCGTGGCGTAGCTAGCGCCACGGGAGATGTGCAATTTGAACTGACGGACTTCGCTCCAGGTGCGCATACGCTGGTTGCCAAGGCATCAGACCCTTTGTTTGGGCTGACCAGTGCCAGTTCTGCAGCTGTCACTATCACGGTCGACGGGATAGCGCCCGCCGTGAACGGGAGCACGAGTCAAGTGCCCATGGCCTCGGTCTACAACCCTGGTGCCAAACTCAGCTTCACCCTCAATTTCAATGAAAAAGTCTATGCCGCGGCCAACTCGCAATTGGTGTTGACGTGGGATGGTCTGACCTCACCGGTGGGTGCCACCCTGGTAAGCACCGCCACCAGTGCGGTGTCCGGTGTGAACACCCTGACCTTCGCTTATACCGTCAAGGATACAGACAAGGCGGCGGGTTTCACGGTTTCCAGCTTGCAGGGAGTGACAGATTTGGCGGGCAATGCCGTACAGCCCTACACCATGGCCTTTCCGGCGATTGTGCTGGGTACACCTACGATCTACGAGGGGGGGCGGACCCGTGGAATACTGGGCAGTTCCACTGACCAGGTGTTCATACGTGACACGGCTGGGGATGATGCGGTTGATGTGAACATGACGCAGGGGTTGCGTGCGATTGGCAAGGATTCGTCTGGTCGTGTATACGTGGTGAATTGGGATGACGCGTACATGGCTGGGAATGGTGCTGCGGGAGCGTCAACTGGTTATGTTCAGGTGCACCGAATCTTGAGCACGGGAGCGTTGGACACGACGTATGAGGTGAATTTGCCTGGGGATAGCGGAGGGCTGAGCTTCACATCGGGGATTGGTGGCAATACGTACAAGATCCGTGGTGTAAGCAATACGGGCGATGTGTATGTAGAAAACTTCTCCATCACAGGAGCGACGCACACGCTGGAGTTGTACAAGAGCAGTGGTTCGATTCAGTCTGGATCAAGCGCGACGCCGGTGGTGACCAAGTCCACGACATACAACGTGACTTTGGACAGCAACACGTCGGTGCTTCAAGGTACCAGTGACGGCAAGCTGTATGTTCGCAGCAATGTGGGATCTAATGCTGAGGTCAAGCGTTACAACGCGGACGGCACGGTGGATACGACATGGGCGACTGGGACGAGTAACAAG
>RFTK01000095.1 GCA_009923505.1 Betaproteobacteria bacterium | reverse complement strand
CCCTCCGGCCCGCTGGTCATCCCGCGGGCCGTTCCTTTTATTGGAGCCCTCTCATGCAAAACCCTTTCCAGAATCCCGGGTTCTCGATGGCCAGCCTCACCGCCGCCATCAACCTCATTCCCAACCGCTATGGTCGACTGGAGGAACTCAATCTGTTCCCGGCCAAGCCGGTACGTACCCGCTCGGTGGTCATCGAGTCGCGCAATGGCACGCTGAATCTGCTGCCCAGCCTGCCGGTGGGCAGTGCCGCCACGCAGAACAAGCACGACAAGCGCCAGTTGCATTCCTTCGTGATTCCGCACATTCCGTTGGAAGACGTGGTGTTGCCGGAAGAAGTGCAGGGCGTGCGCGCCTTCGGCTCTGAGACCGAGATGGACACCGTGGCGCAGGTACTGGCGCAGCATCTGGAATCGATGCGCAACAAACACGCTATCACCCTGGAGCATCTGCGTATGGGGGCATTGAAGGGCGTCATCCTCGATGCTGACGGCAGTGTGCTGCATGACCTGTTCGAGGTCTTCAAGCTCAACCCGAGCACGGTCAATTTCCAGCTCAATGCGGACACCACCAATGTGCGCAACAAGTGTGCGGATGTGGTGCGTGGCATCACCGAGAACCTGCGCGGGGAATTCATGACCGGCGTGCGCGTGCTGTGCTCGCCCAGTTTCTTTGCCAAGCTCATCGGCCACGCCAAGGTCGAAAAGGCCTATGAGAACTATGCCCAAGGCGCCATGTTGCGTGACGACGTGCGAAATGGCTTTGCGTTTGGTGGCATCGTCTTCGAGGAATACCTGGGCAAAGCAAGCTATCTCGACGGGGCAGGCGCCGCCCAGACGCGTGACTTCATTGCCGAGGGCGAAGCGCACGCCTTCCCGCTGGGCACGGTCGACACCTTTGCCACCTATTTCGCCCCGGCTGACTTCAACGAGACGGTCAATACGCTGGGTCAGGTTATCTACGCCAAGCAGGAGCCGCGAAAGTTCGACCGGGGCACGGATCTGCACACGCAGAGCAACCCACTGCCGATGTGCCACCGCCCGGGTGTGCTGGTCAAGCTGACCATGGCGTGATGGGCGATCCGGTGCAGCCCAATCCAGTTAACCCCTTCATTCGCCTGCTGGTCAGCACCTTCCTGCACCTCGGCACGCCGGGCTCCTACCGGCGTGCCGATGGGGCAGAGGTCGTGACACGTTTCATTGCCAAGACTCCGGATGTTGTTGAGTCCTTCGGTGACACCCGGCTGGTGATGGCCACGAATCGTTTCGATGTCCTTTCAAGGGATGTGCCCACCCCGCTGGCGGGGGATCGTTTCACTCTTGATGGCCAAACCTACCAGGTGGTGGGCGAGCCGATGGTTGATCGCGACCGGCTGATCTGGACGCTGACCGGAGCGCCGGTATGAGATTGCAAGCTGCCCTGTCTGGCGACTTAGACCAGATGCTCGCCGATGAAGTGCGAATTGCCGAGCAGGCGGTGACGCACTCGATTCGTGAAGCCACCGATGGCCTCAAGACCGAGCTGCGCAGCCAGATCACCGGTGCAGGCTTGGGCCAGCGCTTGGCCAATACCTGGCGCGGCGAGGTTTACCCCAAAGGCAAACTGAGCATCAAGGCGGCGGGCCTCGTCTACAGCCGGGCGCCCGTCATCGTCGGTGCGCATGACCAGGGGTCCACCATCCGTTCCAAGGATGGATTCTGGCTGGCGATCCCGCTGCCGGCTGCCGGCAAGGGGCCACGCGGCAAACGCATGACCCCAGGCCTTTGGGAAAAGATTCGTGGCCAACGCCTGCGTTTCATCTACCGCAAAAGCCAACCGTCGTTACTCGTCGCAGAAAACCAGCGCGCCCGCCAAGGTCAACGCGGCGGTTTCTCGGCCGCTTCACAAAAGGCCCAGGCATCCGGCCGAGGGCTGGTCACGGTGCCGATGTTCCTGCTGGTGCCCCAAGTGACCCTGAAGAAGAAATTCGACATCGACCGCAGCGCGCGTCGCTGGATCAGCACGCTGGCCCAACGCATTGCCAACCGTTTCGACGAAGCCGACCGCAAAGGGGCAACGTCATGAGCCAAAGAGAAAACGCCATCGGTGCTTTGTTCTCCATACTCGGCCAGTTGTCACTGGGCACGATGGTCAAACGCAACGCCGCCTTGCCCGAGCGCATCGCGGACCACGCCATGGCGATTTTGCGAGACGGCGAGATGGGCGAACCCGAGGTGTCGCTCTCGCCGCTGACCTACCACTGGCAGCACCAGGTGGCTATCGAACTGTTTGTCGCCGACCCGGATGCCGTTGCGCGTGATTCACGCATGGATGGCCTGCTTACCGAGCTCGCCACCCTGATCGAAGCCGACCGGACGCTCGCCGGTGTCGTCGAGTACGCCGAAATCGGTCAACCGAAGTTCGATGAACTGGCCCCCGAAGGCACGAGCGGCATCAAGGCCTGCCTGCTGCCCGTGATTCTGCACTACAGCAGTGCCGGACCGCTTTCCTGAAATCACACATTCACAAGGAGTTCTGTATGGCCCGAGCCTACGGCGCGAACGCCAGCCTCTTGGCCGCGTTCGAATCCACCTATGGCAGCACCCCGGTAGATGGCTACTGGCAGTTGCCCTTTGTCTCCACCTCACTCGGCTCCGAACAGGGGCTGATTGCCAACGACCTGATCGGTCTGGGGCGCGACCCGAGTGCGCCGATCC
Organism: Betaproteobacteria bacterium; assembly: GCA_009923505.1. GTDB lineage: Bacteria > Pseudomonadota > Gammaproteobacteria > Burkholderiales > Burkholderiaceae_C > Limnohabitans. The sequence goes on along the minus strand of RFTK01000095.1, from coordinate 10,388 downwards.
GCGATGTCATCAAGGTCGAAGGCGACATGGTTGTGCCGCTGGACGTGCGGCACATCGGCCTCTGGCTCAAGGCCTTGTTGGGCGAGTCCACCTCGGTGGGGACGGGTGTGGTGACCCACACTTTTGCTTCCGGAAAACCGAGCCTGCCCAGCCTCACCCTTGAAACGGGTCTGCCGGATATCCCGGCCTGGTTCGTCGCCTCCGGCGTCATGGTCAACAGCCTGCAGGTGGGCTTTGCCCGCTCGGGAGCTGCGAATGCCACGGTGGGTCTGGTGGCCCAAGGCGAGGTGCGGCGCACCGCCACACTGGATGACACCCCGAGCACTCGGGAGCTGCAGCGCTTCAACCAGTTTCAGGGGCAGATCCTGCGCGGCGGCCAGGCGCTGGGCAATGTGGTCTCGGCGCAGCTAACGTACTCTAACAACCTGGAGCGCATCGAGACCATCCGGTCAGATGGCAAGATCGACGGCGCCGATCCGACGGTGGCCGGTCTCACCGGCAACCTGGAGGTGCGCTTTGCCGACACGACGCTGATCGATGCCGCCACGAACAACACGCCGCTGGAACTGACCTTTGGCTACGCCATCGACGCCGACCACCGGCTGACCTTCATCGCGCATGAGGTCTATTTACCCAAACCCAAGCTCTCCATCTCGGGTCCCGGCGGCATCCAGGCCACCTTCGAGTGGCAAGCCGCCAAGGCCACGAGTGTGGCGCGCATGTTCACCGTCGAACTGGTTAACGACGTTACTTCCTACTGATTTCCCTACAGAGGTCTCTCATGATCAAACTGAACCTTCCGCGTGAACCGCACTGGATCACGCTGGCCGCTGGCGTACGCCTGCAGGTGCGTCCCGCCACCACGGCGCTCGTCATGGCCGCCCGCCATGCCGCGTCCAAAGTGGCTGGCACTGACACCGCTGCGGCTGGTGAGCGCACCGCGACGCTCATCACCGAACTGGCCAAGTTGGTGGTGCTGGCCTGGGAAGGTGTGGCCGACGACAAGGGCAAACCCGCTGCTGTCACGCCTGAGGGTGTGGCGGCGCTGATGGAGCACTGGCTGCTGGCCGATGCCTTCGAGCACGAGTACCTTGCCGGCCTCTACGCGCTGGATTCAGAAAAAAACGCCTGAAGGCCCGCACCGCGTGGCACTTCGGTGGCGGTCCGAGCTACTGCAGCGCATGTCCGGAGCCATGCCCCGAATGCCCCTATGCCATGAATGCACCCGAGAGCCTGGAGGGCTGGCAAGCGGCCAGTGCGATTGAGATCTGTGCCAGTCAGTTGCGCATGGCCCAGGGCCGGGTGGTCGGGCTGGATCTGAACGCCTGGATGCTGGCCTGCGAGTGCACCGGGTTGGACAAAGCCACCGCGATCGATCTGTTTCCAGCGGTCGAGGCGGGTCTGATGAGCGCGTGGCAAGAAGAGGAGTAATAGTTTTTGCTGACTACCAGGCAGGTAGCGCACAGTCAAAGGTCTTTTTTTCGAACGGCCTCTTGAGAGCGATCCAGCACCAGTGCTTCGCCGCGCGGCGCATTGATCAACGCAGAAGCCAAAGGGTTCGGCAATTTCGTATCTGCTCGGTTGTCGATCGTGTTAGTTGCCATTCCGATAAAGGAAGCCCCTGCGCTTCAATCGTGGCGTTGTAGGCCGAGACAAAGTCAGCGAATTCCTTGGCCCACGGGGTCTCAGTGCCTTTGCTCATGGTGTCTATTCGCGCCTGGATTTAAAAGCAGCGGCTGCGATCCGGACCATGCTCGGGTGCAGCGTGCCCAATTTTGGATTTTGACCATGCGGGGCGTGGGGAGGGACGGAAAAGTAGTCGTCGTTGTAAGGCAGTTCCAGTGTTTTGCTCAAGTCAAATTTGGTGTCGTAACTGAGGCCAGCACTGGTGTAAGCGGCAGGGTGTTCGCCCTTGGTGATGCGGAATTCGCCACTGTAAAGCCGATTGGTCTTTTGGCTGGTGCCATATGCCACGCTAACGAAGATCATCCCTTCGTCATCTTCCTTGGTTGCCACGACAAGTCCGGGGCGAGCCTTGGGCTTCGGATGGATATTGTCGGGAAAGTGACACCAGACGATTTCACCTGCGGTGGGTTCCGGCCACCAGCGCATCAGGCGCTTTCCATTTCAAAGAGACTGCTGCGCACTGTGCCGCCTTTGGCCTTGGGTGCTGACTTTTTGATCTGGCTGAGCTGGGCTTTGGTCAGCGCGCCCTCGTCAGCTTCGTATTGAGGCAGCATTTTTGTGGCGAGTTCATGCAGGGCCAGATGAATGACTTGTGTTTCATCCACGCCTAGGACTTCCGCCAAACGCTTCGCGGTCGTGCGTGTCACCCCTGTTGCGCTGTCCTGTGGGCGATAGCGAAAGGCAATTTGAGCGGCAGAGGCGGTCATGTTAATTTCTCCTAAAAGATATCTCAAAGATATCCGATTGGTCGCCCCCTGTCAACCGTGTGTCTTTGACGCACCTTGGTTCCTCCACTTCAACGAATTGTGTCCATGGCCGAACGCAACCTCTCCATCCGCTTGTCCGTGGTCGACGGCGGCAAGGTCAAAGCCGAGCTGTCCGAGATTGGTGAAAAGGGGGAGCGCTCGCTCAAAAGAATCGAGGCGGCTGCCACGCCAGCGTCTGGTGGTCTGAAACTGCTGTCGTCTGCGGCCAACGACGCCAAATTTCAGCTTGAAGCTGCCACCGAGCGTCTGGGTCTGTTGGGTTCGGTACTCGGCAAACTTGGGCCTGCTGGTCTGATCGCCGGCGCCAGCATCGCTGCTTTGGGCGTGGGTATAACGGCCTTGGTCATGCCGGTGGCGCGGGTCGGCGACGAGTTCTTCAAACTCTCGCAAAAAACAGGCGTTTCCGTCGAAGCGCTCACCGCGCTGGACTACGCGGCCAAGCTGTCGGATGTCACCACCGAAGGACTGACCAAAGCGCTGCAGAAGCTGTCAGTCGCCATGTTCGAAACTCAGGTCAATGGTCAAGAGGGTAGCGCCGCCCTGAAGGCTCTGGGTGTTTCGGCCACGGATGCGCATGGACAAATCCGCCCGACTGAAGCTGTGCTGCTGGATCTGGCCGAGAAGTTCGCAACTATGCCCGACGGCGCGGACAAGGCCGCACTGTCTGTCAAGCTCTTCGGCAAGGAAGGTCTGGCCATCATTCCCTTCCTCAACCAGGGACGAGAGGGCATTACGGCGCTGATGGAAGAAGCCCAGCGCCTGGGCCTCGTGATGTCCGAAGACGTGGCCCGTGCATCCGAGGTCTTCAACGACAACCTCACGCGACTGTCGGCCATCTTTGAAGGCATGCAGCGCCAGATCGGCGCCGCCGTCATACCCATCCTGGCCGACTTCACCGAGCAGGTGATCCTGGCGCAGACCGAGACAGGCAGCTTCAGCAACGAGTTGCAGCGCATCACGGCCAATCGGGAAGCGACGCTGGTGTTCCTTGAGTCGGTCGCGTCTGGCTTGGCCTTCATTGCCGAGTCGGCCGTGCTTTTGAAGCGCGTCATCGCCCAGCCCTTCGACAGCCTGTCGGTGGTGGGCAAGGACATCGAGACCTGGTTCAAGACCGATCTCTTACGCTCGATGAAGTCGATGGGCTATGACCCCAATGTCATCGATGCCGAAATCGCCAAGCTGCAGGGCGCGCGTGATGACTACGTGCGCGCGGCGAACGACCGGCTCTTCAACATCAATCAGAACCCTGGCTATGCAGATCGCGTGGCCCGGTTCTTTGATGAACAGCGCCGCACCGTGCGCGTCATGGGTCAGAAATTCGTGCTCGACACCGAGGCGCAGGCCAAGGAAGTCCAGGCGATCTACGACAAGTTTCTGCCAACGCTACCACGCAAGCCACGTCCCAGCCTCGATCTGTCCGGCTTCGAGAAACCCAAGCCAGCAGAAAAAATCAATGAGGGCGAGGTCTTTCTCAATCAACTGCGCTCGCGCCTGACCCGTGCACAGGAAGGCGAAGCTGCCGAACTGCGCGCCCGTGCCCTGCAAATCGAGGCCAAGGGCTACAAGGGTGTCTCCGTCGCAGCGGAGAAATACATCCAGGTGCTCGAGGCCATTGAGCGCCAAAAGGGAAAAGACAAAGCCTTCGAGGCTTACGAGAAGGAAGAGGCCAACGCCCGCAAGATCGTCGAGACCCTGATTGGTGGCAATCGCCAGCGCATCGAAGGCATGCAGCTGCAGCGCGAGATGCTGGATCTGTCCAACACCGAACGCACGGTCCTGCAAACCCGCGCTGAGCTGGAGAAGGCTGCCGCTGCTGTACGCAAAGAAGCCAGCCAGATCCAGGATGGCGATTTGCGAGCGCAAACGATTGAAGCCATCAACGATGCATTGGCGCGACAGTTGCCGATCATCGAGAGCCTGGTCCGCGCGAATGCCGACTACCAGCGCTCTGCCGAATTCGGCGCCAAGTCCGCGCTACGCACCTACATCGAAGACGCCACTAACGCCGCCAAGCAGGCCGAACGGGCCGTGACGGGCGCGTTCAAGTCCATGGAGGATGCGCTTACCCAGTTCGTGATGACCGGCAAGCTGGATTTCAACAGCCTGGCTAACTCAATCATCAGCGATTTGATCCGCATTCAGATCCAACGCGCGATCACCTTGCCGTTGGCGAACTGGGCGATGAGCCTGTTCACCCCGGCGACCAGCGCAGCATTCCCCCTGGGTTCCGGCGACCTGATGGGCGTGAATGCCAACATCGCGCACAGCGGTGGTCTGTTGGGCACCGATGGGCTGACATCCCGGCAGGTCGGTAGTGCAGTGTTCGCCGGGGCACGCCGCTTTCACACCGGTGGCCTGGTTTCGGGCGAGGTACCCATCATCGCCCGCCAGGGTGAAGCGGTGTTCACGCCGGGTCAGTTGCGAGCTCTGGGTGGAGCTGTCGGCACCAAGCCCCAAGTGAATGTAGAAGTGAATGTGATCAACCGCGCCAGTGGAGTCGAAACCCGCGTCGAGCAGCAACAGCAGCCCGATGGCAGCACCCGGCTCGATGTGATCGTCGAGCAAATGGAAGCGCGCATGGCGCGCTCCATCTCCCAAGGTTCCGGTTTGGCGCCGACCTTGGAGCGCCGTTACGGCTTGAACCCCGCTGCCGGAGCGATGCGATGAGTGTTCAGTGGCCCAATACCTTGCCGCTGCCTTCGGTCGAGGGCTATGGCCTGACGCCCCAGGAAGCCGTGCTGCGCACCGACATGGAGTCGGGTCCTGCGCGTCAGAGGCGCCGGTTTCGGCAGACGCCCACGCGCATCACCGTCCGTTGGCTGTTCCTGGAGACCCAGTTCGCGCTCTTCGAGGCTTGGTACAAGTACCACGCCGATGAGGGCGGCCAGTGGTTTGAGATCACCTTACTCGGTGGCCTTGGGTTGCTGCCCCACGAAGCACGCTTCACCCGCCAGTTTGAAGCCCGCTTGTTGTCGGCGCGACGCTGGGAGGTCAAGGGCGAACTGGAAATCCGTGAGCGTCCGACGCTCGATGAAGGCGCGCTCAACTTGCTGCTCGAGTTCGAAGCGCAAGACCTCTTTGCCATGGGTAGCGAACTGCATCAGCTGGTGCACATCACCTTGCCGGTGCGCTTACCCCTTTCCCTATCCGATGAAATCTGATCCCTGGACCAATTCACCATGAGCCTTCAAACCGATTTGCACAATGCCGTCACGCTAGTGGCGGCTGACAGCGCGTTGCTGCATGCCGTCGTGCATGGAGGGTCCCAAGACACCGTGACCACCGAGGGCGGCATGGTCGTCACAGTCGCCAAGCTTCTGCACGATGCCGATGCGCGTATCAATGTGGCAGCAAGCGGCATCCTCGCGCAAAGCCAGGCAGCCGCCCAAGATGCGCTGATCTCGGCCGAACTGGCCGCCAGTGAAGCCGATCGTGCGCAGTCGATGGCCAACCAAGGCGTCACCGACACCACGGCCGTCTTGCAACTGGTGCAGAGCAGCGGCAACCAGATTCTGGTCGATGCCGAAGATGTACTGCAGCAGGTCATCACCCGGTTGATGGCGGTGGGCTTGCCCGATGTGCTCACGGGCGCACGGGGCATGCTCCTGAAGGTCAAGACCGATGAATCCGGGTATGAGCTGGTCCACACCGCTGCGTTGCCGCGCTTCTATGGGTTTCATCTGTCCAGTGACGGCTCGGAGCTGTTGCTGACTGAAGGGCGTGAGGAAGCGTTTGATAGCAGCGACTTCACTGCCTGGACGATCTCGGAGGGCGTGAGCTTTGCCGTGCAGAACAACGCGCTGGAGGTGCGTCTGTGAACCTCGACATCTCGGCGCTCGGCTATCGCTGGTCCGGCATCTATTCGCCTTACCTCAGCTACAGGGATGGCGATGTAGTCTTGAAGGATGGCGGCGCTTGGTTGATTCGCCATGGCCAGCCGCAGCCCTTTGCCTTGGGTCAGCAGGACGCGATTCTGAAGGGGCATTTGCTGACCGGTGGTGTGTCGGTGGGTGGTATTGGCAGCATGGTGCTGCATTCCAATGGCTCAGACGGCGTGGAGTTCCGCTTCATGGCCGATCGCAATGGCACGATTGCCACGGCGCTCATGAACACCGATCGCGCGGCTGCGGACTATCACAGCGCCAACTACTTTATGGCGGCCATCATGAACGATGGTTCGGTCCGTGCGTGGGGACGCGCCATTTATGGCCAACAGGGTACCGGTAATACGGGGGATATCAGTCGCACTTTCCCGGCGCGGGTGGCGTTCCCATCCGGCACACCACGCATCGTGTCCGTGAATTGCGTGTGGGATGACACCTTCTTCATCGATGCTGAGGGTGGGCTCTGGCACGCCGGGGGTAATAGTGGCTATGGCTCACCGACGGCCAGCGCCAATGCGGTGCCGAGACGTGTCAATGGGTTGGGGCAATTGCCTGCAAATGCGGTGGTCAAGCAGCTGATCACCGGTCATGACTGGTACGGCTACCGCATGCTGGCTTGTCTGGACGCCCAGGGTCGGGTCTATGTGTGGGGTAACAACCAGCAGGGCAGCTTGGGCCTGGGGCACACCTCGGTGGTGACCTCGCCGCAACTGGTGCCATTCACTGTCGATACGCCCATCAAGGCGGTGTTTCTGTCGGGTGGTACCTATGCCGCCAGTTATCTGATCGATACAGCCGGCAAACTCTGGGTTGCCGGCGAAGCCAATTCTTGCGGATTTGGCAGCGACCAATATACGCATCGTCTCTGGATGCCTTGGGGTACCGAGAAGCGGGTCAAGAAAGTGTTCTGCTCCGAGTCCGATGCCCATTGGGTGGCAGGCAGCCAGTATTACCGCAGCTATGGTGTGCTACTGGAAGATGGCGCGCTGTATCGCTGGGGCCATGACGAGGGGCAGACCTCTGGCATTTGGGGCACGGGCTACACCGGGACCATCTGGACGGGTCACGCCCTGTTCCCCTACAAGGTGCTCGATGGCGTGGCCGATGCCTATGCGATTTCGGGCGGGTACGGTCGCACCTTGGCGCTGATGCAGGACGGCACGGTACGTCACACCGGTAACAACAACTATCAGATTGGCGGCGGCAGTGACCGCACCACCTGGGCCACTATCGGCGGCGACGTCCTCACGCAAGTCACCAAGTTGCGGATGTATGGCAGCAGTTACGGTTCATCGGCGATGGCATTGCGCGCCGATGGCAAAGCGGTGGGTTGGGGCATGGGTGGCGCTGGTCAGTGTGGCAACGGCTACGCCGATTCCGGCAACTCGCCCAACCGTTTCGTGCTGATAGATCGACCCATTGTTGATTTCTCGCGCTCAGGCGTAATGGGCTGCGGCGATGGTGGCGAGTACCACTACGGCGCTTACCACTTCCTCACCCACGATGGCCAGGTGATGGCCACGGGTTACGGCAGCTATGGCCAGACCGGTGACGACGACAGCGACCATCGCTTTGCGCCGTCGCCGATCTTGTTCTGAATCCTTTCAAATTCCATTCTTCAAGGACTGTTCATGGGAACCGTTTCTCTGGGCAAGATTGCCTTTACCTGGCGCGGCCGGTATGACGCCAGCGTCACCTACGCTCGCCAAGATGTGGTAGGCCACAACGGTGACAGCTTTGTGTGCCTGTTCGATGCCACATCGGGCGTGGCACCGCATGCGAACTCACCGGCCTGGGACCTGTTTGCGCAAGGCACGCAAGGGGTGTCGAGCCTACCCGGCGAAGTCATCTACTTCGATGGCAATCAGCTGGTCGCCTTACCCGTGGGACAAGCCGGGCAGGTGCTGACCATTGGCGCGCAGGGAGTACCAGTGTGGGCCACACCCGACGTGCGTTCGGGCACCAAGGCATTGAAGCTCCCGGAGAATGCGAGCAACACGCAGCCCACCAGTTACCGCCAGTTGGGTCTAATCATGACCGATGGCAGCATCCGCGCCTGGGGACGCAACGCCAACTGGAAACTGGGCGATGGCACCACCTATGCGCGCTCCTATCCGGCGCGCACCGCGTTTCCGCCTGGGTTCCCGGGGGCGGCCAAGCTCTATTACAGCCATGACACCAATGGCTACTGCATCGACAAGAACGGTCAGCTCTGGGGTTGGGGCTACAACGGCTACGGTCAGCTGGCGACCGGCAACACGACCAATCAGCCTGTGCCGTACAACATGAGTGCCAACGCCAGCAATTCGATTGCCGGCAAAACCGTGACTCAGTTGGCGCTGAACTGTGGCACCGAAGGCTACAACAGTACGTTGGTCCTGTGTAGTGACGGGACGGTTCACGCCTGCGGCTACAACGGATACGGTCAATTGGGTCTGGGCGACGTCACTCAGCGCAACAACTTCGTGCAGTTGCCCGTGCTCTCCGGCATCACGCAAATTGCCGCCGGTCGGGAGCGCTATACGGCTTATTACGCGGTCAAGAGCGACGGCACCCTGTACTCGTGGGGCTACAACGGCAACGGGCAACTGGGCGACGGCACCGCCAACCAGGCCAACGTCGCCATGCCACGCGCCGGTGGCAGCTTGGCTAGCAAAACCATTGTCAAGGTCTTCGGTGGCTATGTGCACGCTTTTGCGCTGGACAACACCGGTGCCCTGCATGCCTGGGGCACCAACGACTACGGTCAACTGGGCAATGGGAATCTGGCCAACCAGTTCACCCCGGTGCAGGTGGCGACCAACGTGGTCGATGTCTACGCCGGCAGTTATGACTACCCGCTCACCTTTCTCAAGAAAACCGACAAGACGCTGTGGGCCTGTGGCGCCGGTGCCTACTGGGGTAATGCCAACGGCAGCAACAGCGGTAACTTCGTACAAGTGCCGGTGGGCAACACCGTGGTCAAGGCCGTGCATGGAGGCACCGGGTCCTACAACTACGGCGCGGCCTTACTGGAAAACGGTACTGTCTATGCGTGGGGCTACAACGGCAACGGCGCGCTGGGCCTGGGCGACGCCACCAACCGAAGCAGCGTGGAGCTGGTGCGCATCGCCCAGCGCCGGGTGGTGGATATCTCGTCCTATGGCTTGAGCTCCGAGCAGGGCCTGGTGTTTCTGCTCGACGACGGTCAGGTGCTGGCCAGCGGCTATGCAGGCGAGGCGCAATTGCCCGAGGACGATAGCGAAACCAGCTACGTCCCGTACCCCGTCATTCTGTAGGGGCGCCATGCCGAACTCCGCTTTGTCTGAAGCAATCAAGGAGGCCTACGCCAGCGCGCCATCCGAACAGATCATCCTGCACACCCTGGAGTTGCGCCATCCGGCCTTCGTCGATGAGGCCGGTCAGCTGGTCGCCATTCGGGTGGTCCGCGATACCGGCGACCTGTGGGCGCGGCTGGAATCCCAAGCGCCGCTGCAATCCGGGGAGCGCGTGCAGTTCGTAGCCATGGGGTTTGAGCTGGATCTGCCGCCGGTCGACACCATGCCCGTTCCGGAAATCACCGTCACCCTGGACAACGTCTCGCGCGAAATCGTCCGACACCTGGATGCGGCGGCCGAATCGCAGTCGGTGATCGAGGTGACCTACCGGCCGTACCTCTCGACCGATCTGGAGGGGCCGCAGATGGACCCGCCGATTCACCTGGTCTTGACCGAGGTCGAAGCCGACATCTTTCGGGTGACCGGTCGGGCGCGCATGCTAGATGTGGGCAATAAAGCATTTCCGGGCATCAGCTACACCGCCAAGACGTTTCCTGGGCGTGAGGTGATTACCGGGTTCGGCGCGGGCTACTATGTGGAGTTCGACACGCACGAGGAAGCGGTGGTCGAGGCGCGCGTGGGCATCTCCCATGTGGGCTTTGACGGAGCAGCGAAGAATCTGGTGAGCGAGACAGAGGGCAAGACCTTTGACCAAGTCCGCGCCGCCACCCGCAGCGAGTGGAACAGCCTGCTCGGTCGTGTGAGGATCGAGGATGAACGTCCGGAGACCGCAC
>RFTK01000094.1 GCA_009923505.1 Betaproteobacteria bacterium | reverse complement strand
CGAGACTGTGATGCTGGCTGCCTCTGCACGCCGATGGCTGCAGGATGCGGGATGCCCCCCCGCTCTGCAATCGCGTCACCTGGTGGCTGTCACCGCACGTACAGACCTGGCGCAGGCCGCGGGCTACACCCCTGAGCACACCTTCCGGTTGTGGGACTGGGTCGGCGGGCGTTACTCGCTGTGGTCGGCCATTGGACTGCCTGTGGCCATCGCCATCGGTGGTACCGCTTTCAAGGCGTTGCTGCAAGGTGCACGTACCATGGACGAGCACTTTCTCACCGCACCCACTGCTCATAACCTGCCCATGCTGTTGGCGCTGCTGGGGGTGTGGAACATCAACTTCATGGGGTCTTCCGCTCACTTGGTGGCCCCCTACGCCGTGTCGTTGGCCCGATGGCCGGCCTACTTGCAACAACTCGAGATGGAGTCCAATGGCAAGCGGACCCACCTCGACGGTAGCGCCGTCCAGTGCCAAACGGCTCCTGTGGTCTGGGGCGGCTTGGGCATTGAGGGACAGCACGCGTATTTCCAGTTGATGCACCAGGGACAGCACCGTATCCCCGTGGACTTCGTTGGGGTGCGCCCTGACTCCACGCCCTTGCCATTGGCCCCAGAGCAGCACCGCGAGGTGTACAACAATCTGCACGCGCAACGCTTGGCACTTGCCGTGGGCAGAGACCACCCCCATACACAACAACTCTTGCACGAGCAGGGGCTGGATGAAACCACGGCCACTCGGATGACCCCTCACCGCACCTACCCGGGCAATACCCCCAGCAGTGTGCTCTGGCTCGACGACATGACCCCTCACCACCTGGGTGCACTGGTGGCCCTCTACGAACACAAGGTGTTCTGCCAGGCCGCTGTGTGGGGTATTTGTGCGTTCGACCAGTGGGGAGTCGAGCTCGGCAAAACCTTGCTCAGCAACGCCAAACTCCCTCACGCAGGCTGATGTTGCCCCTGCCTTGAGAAGCACGCTACTCACAAGCCAGTAGCGTGAATAACCAGTTGACCGAATTGGCCAATTGACAAGGCCTGCCTAAGCTAGCCCCCCCTGCGATGCATATCGCGCGAGGAGCATGCACAAGATGTCCATCCAATTGGTATTCGCCGATCCACACCCCCTGATGCTGGAGGGTCTGACGAGCGTGTTTCGACACGAATCCGAATTTTCGGTGAGTTCCTGTGTGCAGGACGGCCAATCTGCCTGGCAGGACGTGCAGCGACTTCAGCCGCATGTGTTGATCCATGAACTGAACTTGCCGAAATTGAGCGGCTGGCACCTGATCCAGGCGATTCGCTCGGATGGCATTCGAACCATCCCCGTGGTGTTCACCAGCGCTCACCGATCGCACCTTGAACAAGCCCGGGCGCTAGGCCTGATGGGACTGATCGGCAAGGACAAACCCCAGCATGTCTTGCTCGAGTGCGTGCGATCGGTGCTGCAAGGAAGACCCTGGCTGGACAACCACTTGCCCGAGCATCGCCCTGACTTTCTGCAAGACACCCCACCCGACTTGAATTCGCCTCAACCTCTCACAGCGCGTGAATGGAGTGTTGCGAAACTGGTGGTTGAAGGGCTCCCCAACAAGCGTATCGCCCAGCGGCTCAATATCACCGAGGGCACCACCAAGTTGCACCTGCATCACATCTACCAAAAGTTGCAATGCTCTGGCCGAATGACCTTGATGCTCTACCTCAAAGACAACGGACTGCTGTGAAGCTTGCGTGGCGTGCAGCACAGACCCGATGACAACCCGTGCCTAGAGTACCCAGACAGTTCAGCACCAAGGTGTTTCATGGTCATACGCGTATCGCTTTCAATTCCGCACAACCTGTTGGCACAAGGCATCGAGTCTTATTTGCAACGGCAGACGTCTATTGAGCTGGTCGGACCCACCGAGGGAGCAACAGACTTGCCCGAGCCAGACAAGCCCCTTCGAAGCGAGGTTCTGCTGATTGGACTCGACTCTCTGCAACCCACGCCGCTGCAATCGCTGCGCGACCGACACGCCCAATATCCTGCACAACCTTTGGTGGTGTTGGCTGACTTCCATCAACCCGCCGAACTGCTGAGCACGCTAGATGCCGGCGCCATGGCGTGCGTGTCCACCACCAGTCAGCTTGACGATGTGTTGCAGGCCATTCGCTGCGCCTCGCAAGGTCACCACTACCTGTGCCAGCAACTGGCCACCCTGATGCTGCAAGGCGCACGAAGCCAGCGCCTGGAGTCCCGCGAACGGCATGGACTGGGGCACCGGGAGGAAGAGGTGCTGCGCCTGATCGCAGACGGCTATTCCTCCAAAGAAATTGCCCGTCAACTGGACATCGCCCCCAGCACCGTGGATGTGCACCGGCGCAACATCATGCGCAAGATCGGGCTGCACAAAGTGGCCGACCTGACCCGGTTTGCCATTCGGCACCAGATGATCAGCCTGTAAGCACCCATGCTGAACCCAACACGTACCGCCCTGCTCGACCAACCCCTGCGACACTCCAGGTTTGAGCACCGGGCTCAACCCTTGCTGGCGCAGGCGGACATTCGATTGAATGGTTCCCGGCCCTGGGACCTGCAGATTCACCACCCCGAAACGCTGGAACGCGTATTCCTCACTGGCAGCCTGGGCCTGGGTGAAAGCTACATGGAGGGCTGGTGGGACTGCCATCAACTCGACGGATTTTTTGAACGCGTGTTGCGCCACGGACTGGAACGCCACGTTCGCTCGGTGAACCCGCTGGTGCACTTCATCAAGTCACATTGGGGCAATGCACAGTCGATCCGACGAGCCTGGACGGTCGGGCGCGAACACTACGATCTGAATCAATCGCTGTTTCAACACATGCTCGACCCCTACTTGTGTTACAGCTGCGGCTATTGGGAGCAAGCGGACACGCTGGAGCAGGCACAACAAGCCAAGCTGGAGCTTATCTGCCGCAAATTGCAACTGAAACCTGGCATGACCTTGCTCGATATCGGATGCGGCTGGGGCAGCCTCATGCGATACGCCGCCACCCATTACCAAGTGAACTGTGTTGGTCTGACGATTTCACGCGAGCAGGCCTCAGCCGCGGCTGTGCTCGATCGGCATTTGCCGATCCGCTATGAATTGACCGACTACCGGCAGTTCAATACCGAGGGCCATCAGCAGTTTGACCGCATCGCTTCCGTCGGTATGTTTGAACACGTGGGGCTACACAACCACCTGGAATACTTCGATACCGCCCTGCGCTGCCTGAAGCCTGACGGTCTCTTCCTGCTCCATACGATTGGCAAGAATCAAAGCCACCTACCCATCGACCCCTGGATTGAAAAATACATTTTCCCCAATGGTGAGTTGCCCTCCTTACAGGAGTTGATGCGTTCGACTGAACGCCATTGGGTGGTCGAGGATGTTCACAATTTTGGGGCGGACTATGACCGCACGCTGATGGCCTGGTACGAGCGGTTCCAACAAGTCTGGCCAAAAATCAAAGACCACCATTCCGATCGCTTTTACCGCATGTGGAGCTATTACCTGCTCTCATGCGCCGGCACCTTTCGCGCCCGCTCCAACCAGTTGTGGCAACTTGTTCTTTCACCCCAAGGCGTACGCGGCGGTTACCGTCGCCCGACAACACCATGCTAGACCTGCAACAACCCCAGCCCAAAACCCAGCTTGATGACTCACTTGCCCTCTTGGGGTTCATGCAAAAGCAATGGATACGGTGGGCTGACATTGCCTTGAGCCATCAACGCCTGGCCATGATCGCCTCACAAGAAAAGCTGTCGCAGATCGCGCAAAGCAGAGATCCCTTCAGAGCGCAACAAACCTGCATGCAGATGGCCTCTGAACAACTGGCGAACAACATCCAGTGGATACAGGATCTGTGGACATCGCAGTTTGACTCGCAGAGCCAATGGAATCAGACCTGGATGCATCTGCTGCAATCTCAACAATACGTCTCCAAAGAAGCCCTGCAATACCAGTGGATGGCCGCTCAGCCGCCTGCAGACTATGCCCATGCGCTGGTCGAATCCGTGATGGCGATGAGTCGACAATTTGCCAACGGTGCAGACCATCCATCGGACCCAAAGAAATAAACGATACAGTCCCACGCTGACAGGTGGGATGCTGCACGCAAGGCGAATGGGCAAGGCGGCAGGGCTGTGAGGCCCCGACGTTCAGGGGCGATTGGCTACTTGCAAGCGATTGATGTATTCAACCACCGCCAGCACACGAATGCGCACATACGCCTCGGGGTCGTAGTAGGTGTCTGCGTAGTGTTCCCCCGCACGCAAACGGTACACCTGCCCCCAGACGGGCATGTCACGGCTGCCATGGGCCTTGACGTCATCGCCGATGATGCTGTCATACACCCTGGACATGGGGAAAATGCCCCCATTGCTGCGACTCAGCAGCGTCAAATCGGGGGGTGACTTGCGCAACAAATCGGCGATGGGCCCGTTGCCTTTGCCGTCACGTCCATGACAGGCCGCGCAGCGCGATTGAAATTCCTGCTGGCCGAAATCAACCCGTTGGGTCGTTGCTGATTGTGCCGACACCAGCATGGGCAACGCCACCAGCACCCCCCAAGAGGTCATGCGCAGTTGTTGATAGTTGATCATGGCTTTCTCCCTGGTTTTCAAGTCTCAAGACAAGCCTGCGCTGGACAGCAGGCGCTCATATTCGTGTTTGATGATGCTGTAGCACTCGCAAGTGGTCCGCCCCAACCCGGCTCGGTCCAGCACCTGGATGGAGCCTCGTGAGTAGTCGATCATGCCGGCGCGCTGCAAGCGTTTGGCGGCTTCGCTGATGCCTTCGCGTCGCACGCCCATGGTCTTAGCAATCAATTCATGCGTGAATGACAGCTCTGTACCTGCCACACGATCCAAGTTCAGCAACAAAGTGCGACTGAGTTGCTGATCGATGGAATGCCGTCGATTGCAAGCCGCAATCTGGGAGGCATGCGTCATCAACACCTGCATGTAACGCAGGATCAGGCGTCGAAAGCTACCGGATTGGTTGAATTCATCCAGCACCGCATCGGCACGCACACGGTATGCATACCCCTTGGCAATCACCACCGCCTTGCTGCTGGTGGATTGGCTACCCATGAAAACAAAAATGCCCACCAACCCCTCGTTGCCCATCTGGGCAAACTCTGCCGACTTTCCATCCTCAAAGTCGTATTGCTGGGAGATGATGCAGGTCACCGGGAAATACACGTGGGTAATTTTTTGACCTGCTTCGAACAGCACCTGATCCACCGACAACTGCACCATTTCAAGCTTGGGTTGCAACCCATCCCAATCGGGTGCATCGAGAAAGGCCAGTAACTTGTTGCTATGTTTGATCGGCGTGAATTTATGGTCTTGCATGCACAGCTTCAGTGGTAGTTGCCCTGACTCACCAAGATGTGTTCAGGATGGGTGCACTGTATCGATTTAAATTTGATAACTCTGTTTGATGACACACATAAGACTGGCATCTTTGAATTGTTTTTGACTGATCAAAACAAAGAAGGCTTGCGCGTAATTCGCAAGCCTTCTGAATGAAATCAATCACTTAACAGCGTAAAGCTCATGAAACACTTAACTTGTCCACCACATTGCGTACTCCTGGAGCTCCCCAGGCTGTTTGGATGGCCAAACTTTTTTCCCACAGACTGCCCACTTTGCCAGACAAGGTGACGCTGTCGCCTTCCAACCCAATCTGGATATTTTCTGAGTCCAGGTAAGCGCGGCGCTTCAGGGCATGCTCGATATCACTCTTCACCGAGGTTAAATTCACACGTGGCTTCACCACGAGCTGGTTGAACACACCCCGCACACCAATGAGGTTGCGCACACTGTTGGCGGCCGCTTCACGCTGGTAATTCCAGTCCACGTTACCCGTGAGTGTCACCATGCCGTTTTCAACCGCCACCTGAATGGTTTGTCCAGGTACTGTAGAGGTCCACTGCAGCGCGTTGATGGTGGCCCGCGCAATGTCGGAATCGTTGCGCTTGTCGCTTGAGGCCAAGGTCACGTCCATGTCAATGGCCAGGGCACGCACGCCTCGCACGCGTTTGGCTGCGCGTTCAGCGGCCCATTTTTCTGCAAAGTTATCCACGTGACCGGACAGTGTCACCACCCCATCCTTGACTTCCACACCAATATGCGCCGCATTCACGGCGGGCTCCCACTGAAGCTCGGCGAGCACATCGGCTTGCAATTGTTTGTCTGATTTCATGTCACTTCCTTTCAAAAAAATGTCAGTCTGAATCAAGTGCTCATCACACTCTGTTCGCCACGACCCATTGGTCTTTGAAATGGTGCGTGCACCCTGAATTTGCGCGGTTCGTCTGCCCGTCGCAGGTGTTGCAAGGCATCGGGTTGCAGCAGCGTGACACGCCGACGATCCAGCCGGATCCAGCCACGCCGCTGAAATTGCGAGAGATGGCGACTGACCGACTCCAGCGTCATGCCCAGGTAATTGCCCATCTCTTGACGCGTCATCATCAAATCCAGTGTCTCGCCCTGCAGATCGCCCACCCGTTGACCCAGCATCAACAAAAAGCTGGCAACACGCGCTTGTCCATCCAAGCACCCCAACAGCAGCATATGCTGTCCATCCAAGCGTGTGGCCCGGCTCAGGGTTTTGAACCAGGCTTGCTGTAACGAGGGAAGGCTTGACGCCAGGTCGCACCAGGCGTCATAACGAAATGCACACACGCTGGCATGCTGCAAGGCCGTCACCTCGTGGTGATGCCGCCCCTGATCCAGCCCCTCCAATCCCAACACGTCGCCCCGTCCCTGCAAGCGCGTGGTGTGCGAGCGGCCGTCCGGGTCCAACAGGACTGCCTTGAAGTGCCCATAGCGCACCAGGTACAAGTGCTCAAACGACATGCCGGGTCGTAACAACACATCCCCGGGCAAGAGTCGAATCTGATCCTGCATGGCGTTTCGCACCACCGGATTTTGTGCAGCATCCACTTGTCCCACCACACAGACCGAACGGTTCAAGCAACGCAGACAATCATGGTTCACCGACATGCAAATCCTTTCATTGAACGCTGGCCTCAAGACACCGTCATTCGCACCACGGCATAGGGCGACAGTGACGGCCAGGGGTTGCCCATGAGCCAAGGGCATGCCACTGAAGCCGCAGGCAATGGGGTCATCGATTGCACATGCAACCGGGGATGGACAGCCTCGAGCTCCTGCCGGGAGCCTAAGCCCCACTGAAACACCGGCTCCTCCTGCGTCGGCAAGGGCATGCGAACGCGCCACCCCACCAACCATCGAGGAATCACATCAAATACCACGCGGGTACCGGCAGTGGCGTGCTCGCCCAGGGTGGCCAACACCTGATTCACCTGGGCAGGTCGCAGATACAGCAGCACACCTTCCAACATGACAAACAGGGGTTGACGGCGCGATGGGAGACAGCTTGACACCCGTGACCACCAGTTGTCTTCATTCATGTCCAGCGATACCCCTCGGGCTCGGGGTCGCCGCGACAGGCACTGCGAGCGCAGTTGCATCACCCGCTCGCGGTCGATATCCAGCCAATGATTGACCCCGTTGTCCAGCCATTGAAAATAATCCGACAACCCAGCCCCCAGGTTCACCCCCCAGCCCCGGGGATAGCGCTCGAAGTGGGCTTGCGCTTCGGACACCAACTGCCGCGTTCGCCCCAGGATGCAGCCCAGGGTGACCGGGTCAGGCAACCACCGCGACACATCTGGGGATAGCTGAGCGATAACCTGTTGGGCCGATGCATCCGCAGGGCCCACATTCCAAAGCCAACGCTGTCCCCAGACACGTGTCAGCAGAGGGATCAACAGTGTTCGCTCCACGGGCTCCAGCGCGTCCCAAGCCTCGAGTGTCTCGCTTGACGGCAGGCGTGGTGGTGCGAGATGCTCAGCCGCCACCACTCCCGCTCCTTGGACACGCGGGGCACGCGCCACTCGTTGGGCCGCACGACCGCCCCGGTGAAGAACGACCTGGTCGTGGCATCATCAATCGACCCGCCCGGCGCACCATTCCTGCCGTCAACACGGCGTAGCCCAGCGCCAGGGCACCCAACGCCTCCAGTCGGTGGGTTTCCCAGAACATCAGGGTGACCAGCAGGGCAACCAGCAGCAACACCGTCAAACCGCTCACCGCCGCCAGCAAGAGCAACAAACAGCTTTGAAACATCTGCCAACGCCACCGGTCCAGGTCCTGCACCAGCCTCTGCACCCATGGACCCAACGCCAGTTGAGCGAACCGTGACAGGAGGTCCAACCACTTCATCGGCGGCCCAGCAACCACCCCATGGCCACGCCCATTCCAATGGCTATGCCGACGGTGGTCCAAGGGTGCTGGTGAACATACTCATCGGATGCTTGCTGCCACTGCGACAGGTGTTGCCGCGCCTGTGATCCGCTCTCGGCCCACGATTGGCGTACTTCGCGCATGGCCGACTCCAGACGCTGACGGGCCTGCGACGCCTGCGCGCCACAGTTGGACACTCCGCTGTCGAGCAGTTGCTGCGCATCGCGCACCACAGCGCGCAAATCGTTGATGAGTTGATCCTGTTGGTCTGACATTGAATTGGGCATGTGACGCTCCTCACTGAAGAAGGTCGCATGGTAGGCACGCACAGGATGAACCGGATGTGCGTGCAGCCACACAGGCCCTCACACTCACCTCACAGGCACGTTTGGCACAGGAACCGATGGGCTTGCGTTCGCCACAGCACCCAAGCCGAGGAACCCTGACCCCTACCATGGCGCTCCCGTCCCTTGCGACCTGCAACACCCTGGAGTCTTTCGAGATGCACACCTTTCACAAAATTTTGCTGCCCGTGGATGGCAGCACCACAGCCAACCGTGCCCTGGACATGGCCATCAAGCTTGCCAGTGGCGGTCCCGTTCAATTGCACCTGGTGCACTCGGTGGATGAACTGGCCTACATGTCCGGCTATGAATACGCCGCCGACTTGTTTGCCATGGCACGCGACTACGGCCAGAAAATTCTGGATGAGGCCGCTCAAAAAGCCAAATCAGCCGGCGTGACTGTGGATGTCAAACTCATCGATCTGCCCGCGCAGCGTCTGGGGGAGACCGTGGCCACCGAGGCACGGGAATGGGGTGCCGACCTGATCGTGGTGGGCACCCATGGGCGCAAAGGCATCGGACGCGTGTTTCTGGGCAGTGGCGCCGAGCAGATCATCCGACTCTCACCGGTGCCCACGCTGGTGGTGCGCGGGGAATAACTGTAGCCTCAAGTCCACCACCAGCTTCCCAGACCCATCACCGACAACGCCAGCAGCGCCAGGCCAATCAGCTGGCGGTGTGGGCGTACGGGCGAGGGGTCACGCCGGTTGAAGGCCTCAATGAGCGCGTCGAGTTCTTCGTCCGTCAACAAGGGCGTACGCGCCGATGACGCCAAGGAGGAGGAAGCCAGCGGTGTGGTCTCTGGGGTCGACGTGGTCATGGCGATCCTTTGGAAAAGACCGCATCATCAGGCGCCCCAGCAAGTCGCCGGGTTCGCTGGACCACACAAGCGGACTTGCGGGTAAAAAATGTTCCTGCACCCTCGCCCTTCGTATGATGGCGAAGGCCCAAGTGACTGCTAGGCCATCAGGTGGGCGACAGAATGTGTAACGCCCGAGAGGCAATGAACTCCCGGGTCTTGGCCGCATAAGCAGCCATGTGGGGAGCGGCGGCATGCGCCTTCAAGGCGTCCAGGCTGTCCCATTTCTCGATCACCACGAAAGTGTCGGGCCCACACGGGGTTTGAAATGCGGGCGCAGGGGCCGCGTCAACGGCTGCACCATACTCAATACAGCCCTCTTCGGCCAGCACCGCCGGCACGTTGGCGCGGAAATGCCCGAGCACGGTGTCGCGCATACCGGGATGGGTGGTAATAATGGCAAGCACATGAATCACAAGCTGTCTCCTCTGGTATTGGTGGGTTCAGGCGCTGGTTCTACCATAGGCCTGTTGCGATCCCCTCGCACAGGAGACTTCACCCCGGTGAACACCGGCCCTTCACTTGCCATGCATTTTGCCCAACACCCATGAGCACCTCCTCCACCGCCGACACCATTGCCCACATCGAATCGCTGGATAACCAACGCACACAGGCCATCCTCACCCGCAACTTCCAGGCCCTGGAAGCCCTGATGGGTGACGATCTGCGTTACATCCACTCCAGCGCTGTGCAGGAAAACAAGACCGAGTACCTGGACAAACTGACCAGCGGCCACTACTTCTACCATGGGCTGGAAGTTCAGCAGCGTGAATTCCGGGTGTTGGGCGATGTGGTGCTCGTCAATGGCGACTTGCGCATCGATGTGGAAGTCAAAGGCACACGCAAGACCGTGCTCAGCCGCTACCTGCAGGTCTGGGCCCGCCGCCCCAGCGGCTGGCAAATGGTGTCCTGGCAATCCGTGCCGGTCCCGACGACCTGAGCATCGAGATACCAGGCAAGCCCCACGCCAGCGCCCGCGTGGAGTTGGTCTGCGTGCTGCAGGTCAGTGATCAACCCCGAATCGACAGCACGAGCTTGCCCACCTGCTGGTTCGATTCCATGTCGCGCTGGGCCTGGGTGAGCTGATCGAACGGGTACACGCGGTCCACCAGCGGCACCACAGCGCCGCTGGCCATGAGGGGTAGCACGTCGCGTGCAAACAGCTGGGCCGCCTCAATGCGATGGCGCATCTGCCGCATCTTGTTGGACACGCCGTAGATGTGCAAACGCTTTTTGTGCAAACTCAGCAAGTCCAGCTTCGGATGCACATCGCCGTCCACATAGCCGACCACGCCCAGGCGCCCTTGGAAACCCAACGCCTGGATGCACTCATCCAGCACCGACCCCCCCACACTCAGCACCGCCACATCGGCGCCCCGCTGATCGGTGGCCGCCAGTGTGGCCTGGGCAATGCCGGCGGCACGCGTGTGCAAGGGCACATCCAAGCCCAACGAAGTCAGCCGAGCCAGCTTGTCGGGCGAGCCCGAACTGCCAATGACCCGAGCGCCCAAGGCCTTGGCCAGTTGCAGGCAGGCCACGCCCACGCCAGAGGTCACGCCTGTCACCAGCACCCACTCACCCGCTTGCAAATGCCCTTGCACCATCAGCGTGTCATGCGCCGTGCTGTAGGTGATGGTGCTGCTCGCCGCTTGAGGCCAGTCCAAGTTGGCGGGCTTGGGGTGAACCTCGGCTTCATTCATCACGCCGTATTCGGCAAAAGCGCCATCACAGCGGCCCATGACTTCATCGCCGACACGAAAGCGGGTCACGCCCTCCCCCAGGGCCTCCACCACGCCCGCCGCCTCAAACCCGGCGGCACGCGCCGGCTGGTTGGGCGCGTGCAAGCCGTGGCCGGCGATCAACTCACCTCGGTTGAGGGCGGCCGCCTGCAAACGCACTCGCATCTGTCCGGCCTGGGGTTGGCGCAGGGCCTCGTCTCGCATCTCGAGATGCATGCCGGAGCCTTGTGTCTGGATCCAATAGGATTTCATGGTGTTCCTCGTGTGTTGAAGTGTTGTTGTCTGGCTGGATTAGCGACGCTCAGTCACAAACCCGATGTTCCGTAAGCCCGCCCGCTGCACAGCGGCCAGGGCCTGCGCCACGCGCTCATAGCGCACCGAACGATCCCCTTTGAGTTGCACCTGGGGTTGCGGATGCCGCGCGGCCTGCTCACGCAACAGGCGATCCAGTTCCTCGTCGCTCACCCGCGCCTCGTTGAAATAAAAGTCGCCTTGCGCATCCACCGTGAGTCGAACGCTCTGCACCGCTGGGTCCGGTGCCTGGCTGCTGGCACGTGGCAACTCCACAGGCACCGCGTGCTTCATGATCGGCACGGTGATGATGAAAATGATCAGCAGCACCAGCATGACATCCACCAGCGGCGTCATGTTGATTTCGCTCATCGCGGCATCATCGTCCTCGTTCCACTGAAAGCCCACGGCCAACCCCTTCAATGCATCGGTACGCGCGCACCGGTGACCTGCAAGGCATGCAGGTCGTGGGCAAAACGCTTGAGTTGCACCATGATGGTCTTATTGGCACGCACCAGCGCGTTGTAGCCCAGCACGGCGGGTATGGCCACCGCCAAGCCCAGCGCCGTCATGACCAGCGCCTCGCCAATGGGGCCGGCCACCTGGTCAATGGTGGCCTGACCGGCTTGACCAATGCCCATCAAGGCGTGGTAAATGCCCCAGACTGTGCCAAAGAGTCCCACAAACGGGGCCGTGGAGCCCACCGAGGCCAACAGGATCAGGCCCGATTGCAATTGCGTGGCGGTCTGATCGAGCGCGTTTTGCAGGGCGCGCGTCATCCAGTCGCTCAGGTCCAGACGGTCGTGCAGGTGCGGGGTGCCGTCTCGGCGGTTGAGGTGCTCCAGCGCCTGCTGGGCCTGTTCGGCCAGGTGACGAAACGCACCGCTGTCCTTGACCTCCCCCCAACATGCCAAGCCGGCCTCCAAGTTGGCGCTCTCCCAAAAGGTCTCGACCCGCTGTGCCTGGCGACGCAGGTTCCACACATCCAGAGCCTTGAGCACCATCACCACCCAGGAGGCCAGAGACATGGCCAACAGCAAGCAGGCGACAAAACGGGTCACCCCATCGCCTTGCTGCCAGACGTGGATCAATCCACTTGATGCATTCACGTTGCGTGACTCCCCTCAAAGCTTGAAAACAATTGGGACGATGACCGGCATCGCCTCGGGCACGTTACCACGTCGGCCCGGCACAAAGCGGTACTGCCTGACCGCGTCAAGTGCCGCCCGGTCCAACCGCTCGAAGCCGCTGCTGGTTTTCACCTCAACCTTTTGCGGCAACCCATCAACCCCCACCAAAACCAGCAGGGTGACAACGCCCTGTTCACCCAAGCGCTGGCTCAAGCGGGGGTAGTCGGGTTTGGGGTTGTTCAAATAGTCGGCATGGCTGGCCGGTTGGACCACCGCAACGGCGGCAGGTCCCGCACTGCTGGCACTTGCATCAGAACCCGGTTTCTGTGCGTTTGCATTCACGCCTGTACCCGGTTGCACAGTAGCCTCGGTGGGGCCGGCGGCGGCCAGCGGCACCGAGGGGACAGGAACCAACGCGGGAGGGGGATTCACTGTCTCCGCAGAGCTGGGCGAACGCGCGAC
>RFTK01000093.1 GCA_009923505.1 Betaproteobacteria bacterium | reverse complement strand
GGCCTGCCTGCGTCGGTCCGCGCATCGGGATACGAGGACATGGCCTCGGGCGTGGACTGGATTCATGCGGAACTGAAGTACCCTGGTCTGGGGCCTGTAGTTATCACCGGTGGCTGGCACCACCCGAAGTCGTACCCGTTTTCGATGGAGTTCACGGTGGTGAGCGAAGCCGCTACATATGAGTGGCCGTTCGGGGCACCGACTTTGAAACGCTATGGGGCAGACGGTGAGGCGCGCGACGTTGCCCTGACCCAGGCTGACACCCGTTGCGCCACATCGGTGGGCGCCTCCTCGTGGGCCAGATGCCCCAGGCCCGGCAGCAACACGTGTTGCGCCAGCATCAAACGTTGCGACAAAGGCTGGGTTGATAACGGATCGATGGTGCGATCTCCCTCGCCGCACAGCAAGAGCACCGGCGAATCCAGTTGAGCCAGGTGCGGGCTCCAGGCCGGCAAGTCCCAGCGCTCCATCATCGTCAACACACCCCGCACATGCACCGGTTGGCCAAACAAACGCTTGTACAGCCTGACACCTTCAGCCGATAGCCTGGAGCCCGTTCCCTGCAGCAGCCGCTGAACCAGGTCGCCGCGCGCAGCCTGCTTGGCCATCAACCATCCCGACAGCGGGTTGAGTGTGACCAGCTTGGCCGCAGGCGCAAACAGCCAGCCGGCCCAGCCATGGATGGGTAGCCACGCAGGGTTCAAGGCCACCAGCAGGGGTCTGTCAGACGGCTGCGTCTGCAATACCATTTCGGCCGCCACAGCCGCCCCCGCAGAGTGACCCACCAAGACCGCGGGTTTCATCGCCAAGGTCTGCAGCAAGGCTTGTACCGCGTGTGCCATGCCGGGCAAGGTCATCAGGGCTGTATCAGCCGTGCCGGTGAACGCATGTCCCGGCAAGTCCACGCTCACCACGGTGAATTCTCGTGCCCACATCGGCATGAGGTCCCGCCAGGTGTGGGTGGATGCGCCGGTGCCGTGCAGCAGCACCATGACAGGGCCACGCCCCTGCTGCTGCACATGCCAGCGAACACCCCCCGCCTGAACAAAGCGACTGCAAGAGGCCAGCGGCCAGTCATCACGCCAGTCTCGCCAGTCCAGAGGTGGATAGAGTAAGTCGAGCATCCCGCGTGTTCACGAGGCTGTGTCGTTCAGCACAAGTCGCATCGCATCGGCCATGCGGGCTGAGGGTGCATACGGCATGGGCAGGTAACGCGCCGTCATCAGGCGAGCCCACTCCTGCGCCAGCGGATCGGGTTGCAGGGAAGTATCCAGCCACAGGGCCGTGAGTCGATGTTGCCCCCACGCTTGCGCCAAGGTCCGCGCATCCTGCTGCGCCTCTTGGCGCCCGCCCACCCCTGCCAAATTGACATTGGCACGTCCATCGCTGAGCATGACCAAGACCGGTGTCACCCCTGCACGAACCTGCTGCTGCGCCACCTCCAACGCCAAGCGCAAGGCACTGGCCAAGGGTGTGCCACCACCGGCTGGCAGCCCCGATAACGCTCGCTTGGCACGCACCAACGACCGCGTGGGGGGCAGCAACACCTGCGCTTGTCCAGCCCTGAAGGACAACACACACACTTGATCGCGACGCGCATACGACTGCTGCAGCAACAATTCCACCGCACCCTTGGCTTCGGCCAGGCGCTGCACGGCAGCCGAGCCGGACGCATCGACTGCAAAAATCAGACACGTGGAGGTGTGCTGGGCAAAGCGCTGACAATGAAAATCCTCGACGCGAATGGCCAGACGCGCACCGTATTGCGGCGGCGCACGCAAGGCTTGACGCGGTATCGCCGACCTCAAGGTGGCCAGCACATGCAGGCGCGCGCCCTGGTGCGGCTTGCCCGGACGCGGTGCCAGCGGACGTCCCCGATGACGGCTGTGGCGCAACGCGCCTTGCTGTCCTTGAGACCCGGGGCCACGGACCGCTTGGCTGTTGAGCTTCAATCGATCGAGCAATTGGTCGGGCAACGCCGCCAATGCGGCCTGCAACACCACCTCCTCCAGCGGTGGCATCTCCTCGGGAGGTGGCGATGCCTGATGGGATGTTGGGTGATCGTCTGCAGGCGGCGTGTCGGTCTGCTCGGCCTCAGGCGGTTCAGGTGTCTCCGGTGTATCAGGCGTCTGCGGCTCTGCCTCCTGGGCCGGCAACACGGTGGCCCGTGGCGCCAGCACCCAGCGTGCCGCTCGCGACACATCCTGAGGCTCCACCACCCGGCGTCGCTGCAAGGCAGCCAGGATGCGCGCCAGCCGGGCTGCCATCAAGGGCGCACGCAACGAGTCCACGCCCAGGACCAGCGCGGTCTGACACAACACCTGGATCTGCTCCTCACTCAGGGTCACCTCCGACCAATGGGTGCGGGCGTAGGCCACATCGTCGGGATCAAATTCGGTCGCGATCGGGTCGCGCAGGGTGAGCTCGCGAAGATCGAGCCACAGGCCGAGTCGCTCAGCGAGGCTGGGCACAATGCCGGTCTCGTCGTCGAGTGATTCGTCCAGCGCCAACAGGCCAAACGAGGCCTCTTCACTCAACAGGCTGCGGTCTTGCGCCTGGATGATGCGAGCGACCAATCCGATGTTCAGCCGCTCCGCCATGGGCAGTACCGCCAGGCCGCCCGCCGCTTGCGCCAACAACCCGACTTGCCAGACAGGCCGCCCCTGCGCCAACGTGGCGCTAACATCGAGTCCTCCCAGCAAACGCTCATCGTCCACATGGGAGGGAATGCGCACCCCCGTGTTGCCCAGCGCTTTGAGAATAGCCAGACACTGATCACGCGCCGGGCTGTGGTGGGCACGCACCCAGGCGCCGCCCAGCGCGGCGGGACTGACCGACAGCGCTGCCAGTGCCCAGCCCAGTTCAGAGCCAGCTTGGGACACTGAGAGTTCGGACAGGCTCACCTCGGCACGACTTCTTGCAAGGCCCGTTGCACACGGGCGTCCGAGCCGGTGTCATCCAAGGGGTTGCGCCGCAAGCGGTGGCGCAGCACCAAGGGCGCCACCCGCCACAGGTCATCTGTCACGACCTGCTTGCGGGCATGGAGAGCGGCCATGGCACGCAGACTGCGCATGAGCGTCAACTCGGCGCGCAATCCATCCGTGCCCAAGCGCTGACACAGGTTGGCGCACTGATGCAGGATGTCGTCGCTCAGTTCCAAGCCCGGCAGGCGCTTGCGCGCCGACACAATTGTGTTGCGCAACTTCTTGTTCGCGCTGGCCCAGGCACTGCGAAAGGCCAGAGGGTCGCGCTCAAAGGCGTCGCGTCTGCGCACCACCTCCACCCGCTGATCCAAGGCCTGTGGCGTTCGCACCTCCACGGACAAACCAAAGCGATCGAGCAGTTGAGGCCTCAATTCACCCTCTTCAGGGTTGCCACTGCCCACCAGTACAAAGCGAGCGGGATGCCGAACGCTCAGTCCTTCGCGCTCCACCAGGTTTTCGCCAGAGGCTGCCACGTCGATCAACAAATCCACCAGGTGGTCTTCCAACAGGTTGACCTCATCGATGTACAAAAATCCGCGATTGGCCTGCGCCAACAAACCCGGGGCAAACGACTTCACGCCCTGCGACAGGGCTTTTTCCAGGTCCAGCGCGCCCACCACGCGGTCCTCGGTGGCACCCAGGGGCATGTCGACCACCGGCACTGGTCGGGTCTCCACCTTGGGCTTGCCGGCTGCACCCTGCTGGCAATGCGGACAGGCACCTGCCGGTGCCCCTGGATCGCAGCCGTAAGGACATCCCGCCACCACCTTCAATGGCGGCAGCAAATCGGCGAGACCACGAACCGCCGTGGATTTACCCGTTCCCCGGTCGCCCAGGACGAGCACCCCGCCCACGGTGGGATCGACCGCCACGATCTGGATCGCCAGAACCATGTCCTCTTGTCCCACGATTGCAGCAAAAGGGTAAGTGAGTGCCATAAACGATCAGCCCAGTGAGTTCAAAAGAAAATGCGGCCATTGCGTCAATTCAAGATGACACTTTACATCGATTTAGCCCCTGCCTGCACAAAAATAGTGTCAACGCAAGAGGACAGCCACGCAATTTATTCGGTTCAGCGGGTATGGCTTCCCTGGCGCTGTGCGTACAGGCGATAGCAACTTATCAGGGCCTCTGATAGCATGGTTCTCTCCCTCTACTTGGTGCGGGGGAGAACTTTGGAGTCAGCCGTGTCACAAGCGTTTTCTCACCCTGGACATCTGCCTGCCCCCACTTCACTTTGGGCATCACCCGGCGTATGAAGCCCATGATGGATCAACTCCACACGCCGTCCGGGGGACACCCGGCCGGCGCTGTGGGTCATCCAGACAATTCCTGCAAGCACTCGCTGTTGTCGGTCATTGAACAGCAGATCATTCCGCGTCTGCTGCAGGCCAACGCACTGACCAGCCCATCACTGGAAGCGGTCAGCGGCGTGGCGTCTATGCCTGAAGCGACTGACATCGAACACTTCGCGCGCTGCTGCCTGCACAACGAGGCCGACATCAGTCACGCCCAGCTGATGAGGTTTCGTGACCAGGGCCTCACCACCGAACAACTGTTTTTGCAAGTCATTGCGCCGGCTGCCCGCACCCTGGGGGTGCAATGGGAACAAGATCAACTGGACTTCAGCCAGGTCACACTGGGCTTGCTGCGACTGCACCAGTTGTCGCACGAATTGGGCTATGCCTTTCGGGATGGCCCCCAAGCCGCCGGCGTTCGCCGTCGCATCATGCTGGCCTGTGCCCCGGGTTCACAGCACCTGCTGGGTTTGACCATTGTTTCGGAGTTCTTCAGGAAAGAACGCTGGCAAGTCGTGGTGGAAATTTCCGCCACCGCCCATGAACTGGCCCAGGCTATCTCGAATGAATGGTTTGAGGTGCTGGGTCTGTCAGTGGGCGTTGTGGAGCAATTGGAGGACCTGCCCGCCCTCATTCAAACCTTGCGTCAACACTCGCGCAACCCGGATATGCGCGTGCTGCTGGGAGGGCCCGCATTCATCAGGCAGTCGGTGGAGGCTACCCATCTGGGGGCGGATGGAATTTCACTGGATGCGGCTGAAGCTGTAGCGCTCGCGGTCAGGCTGCTGGAGACCGCGGGCGGTTCAAGGTAGAGCAGGACAGTCAGCGACTTTGCTCGGGTCGATGAGGGTGCCCAACCCACACCAGTGGGTGCAAGATCCGTGGGTGGGCGCAACAACGCGATCATCATCATCATTCATGGGTTTAAACGGCGGTCAATGCGCGGCGACCCCTGCGCTCGGTCCACTCGAACACCAGCATGCCCGCCAGCATCGCCACCACAAACACCGCCGCTTTGGGCTGACCAGCCGCCATGCTCACAATGCCAGGGCCTGGACAAAACCCAGCCAGCCCCCAACCGGCGCCAAAGAGCAAGGCCCCCAGGATCAACCGCTTGTCGATATCGCTTGAGGTCGGCAAGTGCAAGGCGCCGCCAAGGAAGTTGCTGGTTCGTTTTTTGGCAGCGCCAAAGGCAAAAAAACCCACGGCGATGGCGCCGCCCATGACCAAGGCCAGGGACGGATCCCACAACCCCGTCAGGTCAAGAAAACCGATCACCTTGCCGGGATCGGTCATGCCGGAAATCAGCAGGCCCCAGCCGAACAGCAGGCCCACGATGAATTCGCTCACACGGTGTGCAGTGGTACGGGTCATGTCCATGCCTTTCAAAACAGGTGACGCATCACGTAGACCATGGCAAAGCCTGCAGCCATGAAGCTGCCGGTAGCCACCAAGGAGCGGGGCGACAGTCGCGACAATCCACACACACCGTGACCACTGGTGCAACCCGAACCCAGGCGCGTACCAAAGCCCACCAGCAACCCCGCGATCAACACCAGCACGTAACCCGCCTCAATACGCGGAGCACTCAGCAGATCGGACGGCACCACCCAAGCCAACGTGGCCGGCGCGGCCAGCATACCCAGCATGAACGCCGCACGCCAGCCAGCGTCTGAACGCCTGAGCGTTAGCAACCCACCCAGAATGCCGCTGATGCCCAGGATGCGGCCGTTGACCAAAATAAACAGCGCCGAGGCCAGGCCCAGCAAGATGCCACCGACCAGCGAGGCCCATGGCGTGAAGTGGCTCCAATCGATCGTCATCAGTATCTCCTCTGGTTGAAATAAATTCAGCTGTTTTGCTGGCAGGGCTCACTGCAAAAATGTTGGTACAAGGTCTGGATGACAGCCAAGGCCTGAGGGCTGTTCACGCTGTAGTAGATGCCCTTGCCTTCACGTCGTGTGCTGACCAACTGTTCCTCTCGCAGCACGGTGAGCTGCTGCGACAAGGTCGGCTGTACGATGCCCAACAATTGCTCCAACTCGCCCACCCGTTTCTCCCCCTGTGACAACTGGCACAGGATCATCAGTCGGTCCGGGTTGGACAACACCTTCATCAAGTTGCACGCCCGGCTTGCAGCCAACCGCATGTCGCTCAACTCAACTGTCACATCGCTCATGCCTCACTCCTCAAGACGCTTACATGACCAATAGTCTATTGACTAACAATATATTTGTCAATATACTATTGGAAGCTTAATCTAAGGAGTGTCCGTGAACACTGCAGCCCCTACCGCCTTCAAGCCCCAAGTTGAAGGCTTGTTTGACCCTGCCACCTGGACCGTGACCTACGTGGTGCACAACGGAACTGGCTCTGCCTGCGCCATCATTGATTCCGTGCTGGATTACGACCCGAAGTCTGGCCGCACCCGAACCGCTTCGGCCGACAAGGTGATTGAGTTCGTGAAGAGCCATCAACTGACCGTCGAGTGGATCCTGGAAACCCATGCCCATGCCGACCACCTGAGCGCTGCGCCTTACATCAAACAACACCTGGGTGGTCAGATCGCCATTGGGGACCAAATCACCCGCGTACAAAAAGTCTTCAAGGGCCTCTTCAACCTGGAACCCGAGTTCAAGTTGGACGGATCGCAGTTCGATGTGCTGCTCAAGGACGACGATACGTTACAAATTGGCGCACTGACCGCCAAGGTGTTGGCGGTACCCGGCCACACGCCCGCTTGCGTGGCCTACCAGGTGGGTGATGCTGTGTTTGTGGGCGATACCCTGTTCATGCCCGACGTGGGCACAGCGCGCTGTGACTTCCCCGGTGGAGACGCCAAACACCTCTACGCCTCCACCCGCAAGCTCTTGAGTCTGCCACCGCAGACGCGCTTGTTCATGTGCCACGACTATCCGCCCAACGATCGTCCCATCGCCTTCGAGACCACGGTGGCCGAGCAGCGCGCCAAGAACATCCATGTGCATGATGGTGTGAGCGAGGCGCAGTTCGTCGACATGCGAAACAAACGCGACGCCACGCTGGAGATGCCGGTGTTGATCCTGCCGGCGGTACAAATCAACATCCGAGCCGGTGCAATGCCGCCCAAGGAGGCCAATGGAACGGCCTATGTGAAGATACCCATTAACGCGCTGTGAGCGGCAGCGTCAGCCAATTCAGCATTCGAGTTTTCGCGGGATCGCAAGGCTTATCTGCAATTGTTGTGCAGCTTCCAGTGTTCCTCATGTCCCATCGCTGTCGCAAAGTCGGGGACCTTGCACCGTGCTGTAGACCCATTGCGCAATACCACTCCTCGAGGCGGAGAATATACGGTAGTTGCTGCGTTTGCCCAGGAAACGCAGCTAAGGGAATGACCTAGTATTTACTCCCCTCTGCGTCTGATGGAATTGGGGCGCTTATCCGGGATGATCGGACAAGGTTCTGAAGAAACACACGCAACACTGGGAGGGGCGCTGAGGCAACTCAGGGCCCCTTTTCCTTTCCTCCACGATGGGCACATTTTCAGTCAACTGTCACTGGCCCGACCGAGCAAGAACTTCCATGTATCGCTATTTCATTTCACTGCTTATTTTCTGGGTCGCCCACCTGGGCTTAACAGCCACGGCTCAGCCGCTTGCCGCGGATGAATTTCGCGTCACCTTGCTGGGGACGGGAAGTCCCGCCCCAGCCATGAATCGTTTTGGGCCGGGTGTCCTCATACAAGCAGGCGGAAAAAACCTGCTCATTGACTGTGGTCGAGGAACCACCCAACGGCTGTGGCAAGCCGGACTGAAACTTGGCCAGGTTGACGCTGTATTGCTGACCCACCTGCATTCTGACCATGTGGTGGGGTTACCCGATCTTTGGTTGACGGGATGGCTCGAGGCCGCTTACGCGCAACGAAAAGGACCGCTGGTTGTCTTGGGGCCAGTGGGCACACAAAATTTGATGGACGGCCTACAACAAGCATTCGCCTGGGATATCAAAGCCCGAATTGCTGATCAAGGCCTTTCGCCAGAAGCGATCAAGTCCAGTGTGACTGAAATTCAACCGGGCCCAGTCTACAACTCAGGCGGTGTCACAGTGACCGCCATCGAAGTCAATCACGGCGATCTCTTACACCCGGCTTTTGGATATCGGATCGACTATGGCAGACGATCGGTCACGGTATCTGGGGATACGCGCTTGACTGACAACCTCATCAAGCATGCCTCCGGTACAGACTTGTTGATTCATCAGGTTGCCGCCGTCAGACCTGAACTCCTCAAGCTCCCGACATTTCAAGTGATCATGGCCCACCACACATCTCCCGAAGAGGCTGGCATTGTTTTCTCGCGAGTCAAACCGAAATTAGCTGTTTTCTATCATTTCGTTCTCTTGGGCACTCCCACTGTGCCCCCCGTCACCGAGAAAGAAGTCCTGGATAGAACCCGTACAACCTATCCCGGCCCACTGATCATTGGGGAGGATCGGATGGCATTTCAAATTGAACCCGACCGAGTCACTCAGATGCCCCCTCGCTCACCATGAACCGGGCTATCACACCAGCCCCCTATCAGAGCAAACAACGTCAGTCAGGCTGATGAACAGACCCGATGGGTGGATGCCATTGGTGTTTGCAATCTGACTGCCCGCGCAAATATTGCCAATCATTGAACCATCCCACAATATGAACTATTGTTCAAATTCATGGCATGAAATGGGTGTAAAACCTGATAAAAATCCTCAAATTCTCCTAGTCATTCCAACTTTACTTGCCTAGAATGCACTTTAATGCAGGAGAGCGGGTTCATTCCCCACCGAAGGCGCAAACTCCCATACACGCTCAGGTTCCGTACTGCACACGTTAAACAGCCGTCTGGAGAGACGTCACCGCCACGGTGACGCACCGAAGGAGCAAACGATGCGCCGCAGGCCATCGTGAATCTCTCAGGTACCAAGGACAGGGGGAGCGGCAATCTGCACAGAGTATGTGTCGGGTTGCTATCTCCTGGATAGTTCCTGATCGATGCCTTGTGCAGAGCCCTCCTTCAAGGACTCACCATGCATGTCATCGTTCTCGGCAGCGGTTTGCTGGGCGTCAGCACCGCCTATTACCTGTCTCAACTCGGTCACCAGGTCAGCGTCGTCGACCGTCAAGCCACCCCGGCAGCAGAAACCAGTTTTGCCAACGGGGGGCAAATTTCTGTCAGCCACGCCGAACCCTGGGCCAACCCGGGTGCCCCGCTCAAGGTCCTGAAGTGGCTGGGCAAGGAAGATGCGCCGTTGTTGTTTCGCTTGCGTGCGGATCAGCGGCAGTGGCTGTGGGGCTTGCAATTTCTGCGGGAATGCACGCCGGCTCGCACGCGCCACAACATCGAGCAGATTGTCCGCTTGGGCACTTACAGCCGCGAGACGCTTCAGCAGTTGCGCACCAGCACCGGTCTGAATTACGACCAGCGGACGCAAGGCATCTTGCATTTCTACACCTCACCCCAAGAGTTCGAGAGCGCGTTGGCCCCCACCCAACAAATGCGTGAACTTGGCTGCGAGCGTCAACTCGTCAGCGCTGATGAGGCCGTCCGAATCGAGCCTGCCCTGGCCCATATTCGTCCCCAACTGGCTGGCGCCACCTACACCGCCGAAGACGAATCCGGGGATGCCAATCGATTTGCCCGTGAGTTGGTCAAGCTGTGCGAGGCTGCAGGCGTTCGATTCCTGATGAGCCACACCATCACCGCCCTGCGCGAAGTGGGCGGAGAGATCGATCACGTCGAAGCCACTGACAGCGAGGGACGCTTCCAGCGCTTGCGTGCAGATGCTTATGTGTTGGCGATGGGTAGCCTGAGCCCCCTGTACGCAGCACCCTTGGGCATTCAACTGCCGATTTACCCGGCCAAAGGCTACTCGGTCACCATGCCCGTCAAGGACGCCTCGATGGCACACCAGGTCAGTCTCACTGACGACGAATACAAACTGGTGTTCTCGCGCCTCACCGGCCCTGGCGGCGATCGACTGCGCATTGCCGGCACCGCGGAGTTCAATGGCTATGACCGGGACCTGAATCGTGTGCGGTGCGAGGCCATTGTTCGGCGCGTGGAAGAACTCTTCCCCGGTGCAGGCCACACCGATCAAGCCAGCTTCTGGACCGGCTTGCGCCCAGCCACGCCCAGCAACGTGCCCATCATCGGCAAAAGCAAGATCCCCAACTTGTTCATGAACACAGGTCATGGCACGCTGGGATGGACCCATGCCTGCGGCTCTGGCAAATCAATCGCCCGCATCATCAGCGGTCTTCAACCCGAAGTGGATTTCGCCTTCACCGGCGTAGCAGCCAGAACGTCTGGCGTCGTCAAACCCTCAACCTCAACCATTTAAACACCTAGGAGCTCCTCATGAATATCCAACGAATTTTCAAGGCGGCTGTGGCCGTGTGCGCAGCTGTGACGATGGGTGGCTTGCACGCCCAGAGCTTTCCCAACAAAACCATCAGCCTGGTGGTCCCCTACCCCGCTGGCGGTCCCTCCGATTTCTTTGCCCGCAAGGTTCAGCCTGACGCGGCGGCCAAATTGGGGCAGACCATGATTGTGGACAACGTTGGCGGTGCGGGTGGAACGATCGCACTCAATAAAGTGCTCAATGCGCCCGCTGATGGGCACACGGTGGCATTAGGCAGCCCGATGGAATTGGTCCTGGCTCCCATGGCCATCCAGGGCGTCAAGTACAAAGCCGAAGATTTCAAATTGGTCGCGCAGTTTTCGAGCACAAGCACCATCCTGGCCGTCCGTACCTCCATGAACGTCAAATCGGTCGATGATCTGATTGCCCTGGCCAAGAAGCATCCCGATCAGCCCTTGACCTATGGCAGCGTCGGTCATGGTTCTCTGTATCACTTGATCGGTGAAAAATTTGGACAAATCTCCAAAGCTCCTATGCTGCATGTGCCCTACAAAGGCATTGCGCCGTTGCTCTCAGATTTGATGGGTGGGCAAATCGACATGGCCTTCCTTCCCATGGCAGGCTCGATCCCGCAAACCATCCAGGATGGAAAAATCAAAGGGCTGGCCGTCACATCCAAAGCCCCGCATCCGCTGTTCAAACAGTTTCCAGCGCTGGCAGCGATGCCCGGCATGGAAAGCATGGAATTTGACGTATGGGCCGGTGTACAAGTCCACAAAAACACGCCTGAAGACGTGGTGGCCTCTTTGAATAAAGCGTTTTATGCGGCCCTTGGCAACCCCGAGACGCGCAAAGCCTTTGAGGCCAGCGGCAACGTGGTCACGCCGGTGCGCAGCCCCGTTGAGCTGGCCAAGCTGTATTCGTCGGAAATCGATCGCTACCGCGGCATTGCTCGCAGCATCGATCTTCAACCCCAGTAAGGCGCGTCAGCTTCAGAGGTGAGTCCACACCACGAAGATGGACTCCACCAGAGGATCCGAGGAGACACATCGGAACAGGACAGGGGCACTGGGTCACCAGTGCCCCTGTTCATTGGAGCGCCCGGACCTGCCAAGTCACCCGTTTGTTACGATTGCGATGAACACGTCATTCGGCTAACCCATTCACCCAGGCCACAAGGACGCCTTGCACATGCGCTTCGTCCGTCACGCTCACCCGTGATGAACCCGCTGTGACCATTCAGTCTGACCCTGTCACCCAGCACCGTCATGTCCATGTCTTCAACGGGTATTCCACCCCCCACTCGATTGGCGGCGGTCCAAGCCGTTGCGGCCATCCGGGCTGATGATTACGCGACAACCCGCAATCATCTGACGGGCGCAGTCACCGGACTTTCGCCTTATCTCACCCATGGTGTGTTGACACTTGCAGAGGTACTCGCTGAAATTCTGCGCCAACAGCCTCTTGCCGTTAGTCACAAGCTGGTCTACGAGTTCGGCTGGCGCGAGTTCTTCCGACACGTGTGGTCCCATGAGGGTGATGGAATTTTTCAGTCGCTGCATTCGGGTCCGATGCCCGACTCGAGTTACTCACAAAAGCTTCCGCCAGATATCCAACAAGGCACAACAGGTGTGCCGGTGATTGACGAAGCCGTTCGGTCGCTTCACGCCAGCGGGACACTGCACAACCACGCACGCATGTGGCTGGCCAGTTATGTGGTGCATATGCGCCATGTGCACTGGCGTGCCGGTGCGGACTGGCTGGTTGCTCACCTGCTTGATGGGGACCTGGCCAGCAACCACTTGAGCTGGCAATGGGTCGCCGGCACAGGTAGCCACAAGCCCTATCTTTTCAATGCAGACAACGTTGAGCGCTTTGCCCCAACTCAGTGGCACAGTCCGGGCTCAGTGGTTGATCAATCCTACGAAGCCCTGGACGATCTGGCACATGGCAGGCGCTCCACGCCGGCCGCGCGGCAACCATCGGTAAGCCTGACACCCAAAGACACCGCGCCCTCATTTATCAACCCAGTGCTGACATCACCGCCAGAAGATCTGGAAGTCGGCACAGCAGCCTCGATCCACCAGGACCAAGTTCGGGGGCGCGAAGTGTGGCTCGTCCATCCCTGGGCCCTGCGCGCGCCTCCAGCAGATGTACCCACTGATGCCGTCGTGATGGGCGTTTACTTACAGCAATTCCACGCTGCCTGGCCTTGGTCTGAGACTCGCTGGCGCTGGGTGGACGCTGCCATGCATGAAGTGGCCACACAACGCTACTTCATTGATGCTGCAGATCTTGCTGCCTGCTTGAGCGGTGCCGTGAGAGTTCGCTCCGTGTCCGATCCTCACATCACAAGATGGCTAAATCCCTTTGCTCAACTGGATCCCGAGCCTGCGCTATTTCCTGGGGTAGACAGGCGCTGCCATAGTTTTTCGCAGTGGTGGACTCGCGCGACTCGCGGTTAT
>RFTK01000092.1 GCA_009923505.1 Betaproteobacteria bacterium | reverse complement strand
GCAGGCGATCTTGTGCCCAGCGGGAAAACTGGAAGGGCACACGGTATCGACTGGTGAATTGCACGTCCGACACATGGGTCTTGATATC
Source organism: Betaproteobacteria bacterium (assembly GCA_009923505.1). Taxonomy (GTDB): domain Bacteria; phylum Pseudomonadota; class Gammaproteobacteria; order Burkholderiales; family Burkholderiaceae_C; genus Limnohabitans. The sequence continues at coordinate 13,144 of RFTK01000092.1, read as the reverse complement.
GCGTGTGGCGCTCAGCGTTTGCGGGGATGTCGTCTCCAAGAACTGCGACAGACGCTCAAAAGCCAGCAGTCGCATGGCCACCACATCGGGTGGGGCACCGTCCTGGTCGAAGACCGGGGTATTGCCATAGTCGTAGTAGGGGACCCAGCGAGCCAGGCGCTGTGCCCAGCGCGAGTGACCCGCCAAGGATCGGTGCTTGCCACGCGAGAGTTGCCAGCGCCGGTGCAAGCGTGTAGCAAGCACCCAACTGGCCACACTGGAGGGAATTGACATGAAAAGTGCAAATTCGTTGATTAGCATGTGACAAATCCAATGACGAGATCCGTCATTTATATGAAGGCAGCATGAATCTATGATGACGATCAAACGGGTATTGCGTGCTTGGGCGGCTCAGGAAGATTTGAACTTTCTCCTGACCAACCGCATTCCCCGTATTGCCCTGACGCGGTTCATGGGATGGTTCAGTGAACTGCGCCATCCCTGGATCAGCCGCCCTTCCATTGCCATGTGGCAACTGTTTTCCGATCTGGACCTGCACGAGGCACGAGAGACTCACTTTGCCAGCTTGCATGACGCCTTCATCCGACAACTCAAGCCGGATGCTCGCACCATTGATCCTCGCCCTGACATCTTGACCAGCCCCAGCGACGCTATCGTGGGCGCGCATGGCAAGATAGTCGATGGACGCCTCTATCAGGCCAAGGGCTTTGCCTACCAGCTGGAGGAGTTGGTGGGGGGAGCACAGGAAGCCGTGGCCTGGCAAGGAGCTCACTTTGTCACCTTGCGGCTGACGGCGGGCATGTACCACCGATTTCATGCTCCCGTCGATGCCACCCTGCAGCAGGTGAGATACATCAGCGGTGATACCTGGAACGTCAACCCCATTGCCCTGCGCCGTGTCGAGCGCTTGTTTTGTAAGAACGAACGGGCGTGCTTGAAAATGAATCCAACAGATGGAGGCCCCCCCATTGGCATTGTGGCGGTAGCAGCCATTCTGGTGGCTAGCATTCGCTTGCATGCCATTCCAGATACCTTGAATACCCGGTTCAAGGGACGACGTGACTATGAATGCCAACACGTATACGCCAAGGGAGACGAAATGGGCTGGTTTCACCACGGCTCAACCTTGATCCTCTTGGTGCCCTCTCACTATCAACGTCTGGACGATTGGCAAGAAGGAGACCGTATCCAGATGGGGCGTGCCTTGTTTCGCCCAGGCAACTGTCAACAAACTGTCGTTTAAGTTTCACAAGGTTTACACGGTCACTTGAAACACTGCTGTCCATTCATTTGACAGGAGTTATGCAATGCGAATCACCGTGATGGGAACCGGGTATGTGGGATTGGTCACCGGCGTTTGCCTGGCCGAACTGGGCAATGATGTTATGTGCTATGACGTTGATGCGGAAAAAATTCGCGCCATGAATGGCGGGCACTGCCCCATTTATGAACCGGGTTTGGAAGACATGGTGGTGCGAAACCGTGGGCTGAGTCGGTTGAAATTCAGTGCCGATGTGGTGGACAGTGTGCACCACGGGGATATCGTGTTCATCGCCGTGGGTACGCCTCCAGGCCCGGAGGGCCGGGCAGACCTCAGCTATGTCACTTCCGCAGCGCGCAGCATCGGACGTTGGATGCGCTCGCCCAAGGTCATCGTGGACAAGTCCACGGTCCCAGTTGGCACCGCGGAGCAGGTGGAGCAATGGATCGGCGAAGAGTTGCAGCGACGTGGCATCTCTGACACCACGGGAGAGCCCTTGAGTGATCTCGCCTTTTGTGTGGTGTCCAACCCGGAATTCCTCAAAGAGGGCGCGGCGATCGAAGACTTCATGCGGCCCGATCGCATTGTGCTGGGCATCGATCCGAGTCCGTTCTCCCACACGGCACAGGAGTGGATGCAGCAACTCTACGCCCCCCTGAACCGCCACCACCAGCGCACTTACCTGATGAATCGCCGAGCCGCAGAATTCACCAAATATGCGGCCAATGCCATGCTGGCCACGCGCATTTCCTTCATGAACGACCTGGCCAACCTGGCCGAACGCCTGGACGTGGATATTGAACAGGTGCGTACAGGGATCGGCTCGGATCCGCGCATCGGATTCAGTTTTCTCTATGCTGGCACGGGCTACGGCGGATCCTGCTTTCCCAAGGATGTCCAAGCCTTACAGCACATGGGGCTGGACCTCGGCTATCCATTGCGTCTCTTGTCTGCCGTGGACGCCATCAACCAGTACCAGAAATTGCGCTTGGTGGAGAAAGTCACCGCGCTCTACGGTGATGACCTGAACGGGCTGAGCTTTGCTCTGTGGGGCCTGAGTTTCAAGCCCAACACAGACGACGTTCGCGAGGCCCCTAGTCGCCTGGTGGTGCGTGAATTGACCCAACGGGGGGCATTTGTTCGGGCTTACGATCCTGTTGCGGGTCAGGCGGCCTGCGAAGCACTCAAAACGGATCTGGGGCTTGAGGTGTATGGTTCGCAATTTGAGTTGGTGGACGATCCTTATCAAGCGCTCGAGGATTGTGCAGCCCTGATGATTGCCACAGAGTGGAAAGCATTCCGCAGCCCTGATTTTGATCGGATGAAAGGCCTGCTGCATGATCGTCGAATTTTTGATGGACGCAACATGTACGAGCCAGACACCATGCGTCAGCACGGTATTGACTATCACGGTATTGGTCGGATGGCACGTCTACATCACACAGACCAGGATCACTTGGCAGATTCTGCGGCAGATTTTTTGCGAGCGTGATAGCGCCAGGCAATCATCAGCATGCCAGCGCTGATCCAGGCCCCGAGTACGCTGGTGATGACTAAAAAAGGCAGATCCATGGCCATCAGAGCACTGTAGCCCAGCATCATGGCCATGACACTCAGGTTTTCATTGAAGTTTTGAATGGCAATGGATTGCCCAGCTGTCAACAATTGGCAGCCACGGTGCTGAAGTAACGCGTTCATGGGAACCACAAAGAAGCCACCGCACGCACCCACCAAGATCATCAGCAACACGGCCACACTGGGATGATGTACCCAGTTCATGCACGGCAGTGAGATTCCTAGCACCAGACCGATGGGCAATACACGCCAGGCACCTTCCAATGACACCCAGCGTGCAGCCAACCAGGCACCGACCACCACGCCCACGGCGACCGCCCCTTGTAGATACGCCGCATGATCCAGACTCATGCCCAGATGCGTCTGCGACCATTGCAGCACCAGCAATTGCATGGTTGCACTGACACCCCAAAACAAGGTGGTTACTCCAAGTGACATACCGGCCTCAGTATCAGACCACATACGGTGCTGGTGTTGCGCTGTTTGTCGCAACAAGGCCAGAGGATGGACCAGCGTTCGAGGATAGGTGATGTGACTGCCCTTGATCCAGATATTGAGCACCAGGGCCAAGACGTAGCACAGCACCGTGAACCCCAGCGAACCACAAAGCAGTGAATCCGAGTGCAGCAGGTCCCGCAAAATTTTCGTCATCGCGCTGAGCGTGAACATGTCACTGATGAGAAATCCCCCCATCACAATGCCCAGTACCGCTGCACCCACGGTGCTGATTTCAATCCAACTGTTGGCACGCACCAACTGGGCAGGTGGAACCAATTCGGTGATAAGCCCGTACTTGGCGGGTGAATAGAGCGCGGCACCCAAACCCACCACCATCATGGCCGGAATCACCGGCACCCCTAACAACATGCCCAGGCATCCCAAGGCCTTGATTCCATTGGCCACCAGCATGACCCGAGGCTTGGACCACCGATCGGACAGCACACCGACCACTGGCGCCGTCAGCACATAGAACGTCGTGAAGCTGAATTTGATCAGCGGAATCCACCATCCGGCTCCACCCTGCTCGAGATGCAGCGCAATGGCGACCAGCAGCAGCGCATTGTCTGCCAGTCCCGAGACGAACTGGGCAGCGATCAATCGGTAAAAATTCGCGCCCATGGTAGCCAGAATGCGCGATTCAGTGCGGCGAACGGCGGTAGGAACTCAAAGCACGCTTGCGCTCCAAGTGGCCTAGCACCCGAAAGGTAAGCCACCCGATGAAGGCAGAGCACACCATGAAACCGCCGTATGCAACTGGCCAGTCGATCCCTTGCGTCATCATGGAGAACTCCGACATGCCTCCTATACCGGCCAGGATGTTGATCGGCATGAACACTACGCTGAAAATGGTGAGTTGATTCACGCGCTTGTTTTGGTTGATATTGATAAAACCAATGGTGGAGTCCATCAAAAAGTTGATCTTGTCAAATAGGAAAGAGGTGTGGCTGTTGAGCGATTCAATATTGCGCTGAATTTGTCGACAATCTTGGGCCTGGTTGTCTGACAACATGCGTCCCCGCAGCAAAAAATTCAACGCTCGCTGCGTGTCCAGAATGTTGCTGCGGATACGACCGTTGTGGTCTTCCTCTTCGGCAATGTCCGACAGAATGCCCGCCGCCATCTGGTCACTGATGGATTCACTCAGCACATGGCGCCCCACCTGACCCAGCTTGCCATAAATATTTTCCAGCGCATCTGCCGAACACTCTACATCTGCCGCATACAAATCGATCAGGACATCCCACGCATCGTTCACATACCCGGGTTGGTTGCGAGCCCGCTGCTTTTGTAAATCGAAAATGGGGAGGCTTTCGCGCCGAATTGAAAACAAAATCCCGTTGTGAACCATGAATGCCACCGGCACGCTGCGTGCATGATGCGCCTGGACACCCAAAAAATTGGAGTGCAGCAGCAAGTCGTCATCCTGACTGACTTGAAATCGCGCGGTGACCTCGAGTTCGTTTTCATCCAGCAGTTCAGGCAAGATGACCTGAAATCGTTCTTCGATGTAACGGCGTTCACCCGGGGTGGCATCCATCAGATCAACCCACACCGGCGTTGGTGAGTCGAGGGGTGCACCATTTTCCAAATTAACCGCAATGAGGCGTCCCTGGACCAACTCATAGCACTGGACCCGTTGGCGATCCACCGCGGGGGAATCAAGATTCAGTTCCATGCGTCGGGTCTCCGGCAGGCTCCACAGAACCCGATTGGCTTGTTCGTTTGGAATGAGATGCCACAGTCGCTGTGCGCTGGGCGCGTCGAGTGTGATCAAACACTGGGCGAGTTGTTCGACCGTAGTTTGGGCAATGAGAGAGGAAAGCTCGGCGTCATGCTGTCGCTGTAACAACGACGCTGCGACATCATGCTTTAGCATGCTCTGATGTTGCATGAGGTCATGAACCCTGCGCTGCTTGTTGATCACATCCAGCAATGAATTCATAGCGCAGTATGGAACCATCAAAAGGCCTGCAAGTAGTACATCGCTAGACCAAGATTAGGTTGAGATATTAAAGGGCATGCATGTCATTTCCATGACATCTCCCTTAAATCGACTCGGATTGGTTTCATCAATCCTTCATGGAGAGGACCTCAAATTGTCATGATTACCGCGTAAATTAATACGTCATGAGATCAACACTCTAAAGGAGTGAGATGCATTACAGGACCGTATTCATCTCGGACATCCATTTGGGCACTCCCGGCTGCCAGGCCGATGCCCTGTTGGAATTTCTCAAACGCGACACTTGTGACCAGCTTTACCTGGTGGGCGACATCATTGATGGATGGGCTTTGAGACGACGCTGGTACTGGCCTCAATCCCACAACGACGTCATTCAAAAATTATTGCGCAAGGCCCGCAAAGGCTGTCAGGTGATATTTGTGCCGGGCAACCACGATGAGTTCGCGCGCCAGTTCGTCAATCACCACTTCGGTGGTGTTGAAGTGCTGGAAGAAGCCGTGCATGTTACGGCCGATGGTCGCAAGTTGTGGATTATCCATGGTGATTATTTCGATGCAGTGATCCGCTGTGCCAAATGGCTGGCCTACCTCGGTGACCATGCTTACGAACTGGCCCTGAAACTGAACCGCTACCTCAACAATTGTCGCAATCGCCTGGGGTTGCCGTACTGGTCACTTTCCGCCTACTTGAAGATGCGGGTCAAGAAGGCCTTGAACTATGTTTCGGATTTTGAACGCGCAGTGGCTCACGAGGCTCAACGTCGCGGCTATCAGGGCGTGGTATGTGGGCATATTCACCACGCTGAAATTCGTGATATCGACGGCGTAATCTATTGCAACGACGGAGACTGGGTGGAAAGTCTGAGTGCCCTGGTGGAGCACGAGGACGGCCGCTTCGAGTTGATCTTCTGGCCTCGCACTCAACCGCTGGTGTCTCAAGAAGAAGACTCTTTGCCCATACCGGTCAACCTGCCGCCTCCTCTGCCCATTGCTCAACCGGTCATGCGTGAGTCTTCCAGTTCCCGGCTGGATCACCCGGTTCACGGATGAAAATCGCACTGATTACGGACGCGTGGCGTCCGCAGGTTAACGGCGTGGTGACCACGTTGGTGGAATTGGTGAATCATCTACAAGCCGCTGGGCATGAGGTGATGGTCGTGCATCCAGGGATGTTCGAAACACGACCCTGTCCGGGATATGCGGAAATTCGCCTGGCTCGCCGTCCCGGGCGAGCGCTGCAGCTGCTCGTTCAAAGCTTCGAACCCGATGCCATCCATGTTGCCACCGAGGGCCCTTTGGGTTGGGCGGCTCGGCGTTATTGTGTGCGTCACCGCTTGGCCTTCACCACGGCATTTCACACCCGATTCCCCGAAATTCTGAAAGCAGCGGCTCGTGTTCCCTTGTCGCTGGGGTACGCCTTGTTTCGGCTCTTTCACGCGCGCTCGCATGGCGTGATGGTGCCCACCTTGGCCGTTCGCAAGTTGCTAACCGCACGCCGATTCCAACGCTTGCGTGCCTGGACCCACGGGGTGGACGAAAACTTGTTTGCCTACCAGGCCCAGGTACAAGAGCATCCTCAGTTCGCGGGCCTGAAGCGACCCATCGCGATGTATGTCGGTCGTATCTCCTACGAAAAAAATATTCAAGCCTTCATGGACATGCCCTGGCATGGCAGCAAGGTGATCTGTGGTGTAGGCCCGCTGGAAAGCACCTTGCGACGCGACGCACCTGACACCTTGTGGCTGGGCTTGGTGTCCCGGCCCGAGTTAGCACAGCTCTATGCGGCGTCCGATGTATTCGTCTTCCCTAGCCGTCACGAAACTTTTGGCCTGGTGATGTTGGAGGCCATGGCCTGCGGCACGCCAGTGGCAGCGTTCCCGGTGGATGGACCGTGGGAAGTGCTGGGGGTGGAGGGTGATGACCCGGGCACGGCCAAAGGAGGTATCTTGTCTGAGGATTTGGCCGCTGCTGCCCAACGAGCCCTTCAGGTGCCAAGATCTGAAGCCCGTGCTCAATCCGAATGTTTCAGCTGGGCCGAGGCGACTCGGCAGTTTGTTGAACACCTGGTGCCTGCACGGGGCACTTCAATGCCCCAGCGCTGAAGTAGCTCCAGCGTCATTCAGGCTCGTTCTTTAGCCTCAGTCACCGTCAGGTACCTGGCTCAGGTCCCCACCACACCCCCATCCAGCTTGCGAATCGCCAGGGTGGCGGAGCGAGGACGACCATCGGCGCGGAAGTCGGGCCAGTTGGAGTATTGGCGCGGCCTGTTCGGGTCACTGCGCTCACTGGGTGTCTCGCCAGGGTGCTGAATGTTCACGAACACCGTGGTGCCATCAGGCGTGCCGGTCATACCGGTGATTTCACAACCCGCAGGGCCCACCAGGAAACGCCGGATCTGTCCCGAGCGGGGATCCACAGCCAACAGTGCGTTGTGCCCCAATCCGCTCATCTCGCCCTTGGCGATGGTGTTGCTGGAGATATCTGTCTGGATCCACAACACGCCGCGGGTGTCCACCCACAAACCGTCGGGGCAAGCAAACACATCGCCCTGGATGGTGCCCTTGGCTTGCGGGCGCGCTTGCGAGGGGTCGCCAGCCAGCACAAGGTGGTTCCACTCGAAGCTCGTGGCATCAAAGTCACCCGACTCTTTCCATCGGATGATGTGACCCATGCTGTTGTTGGCACGGGGATTGGCCGCGTCCACCCCCGGGGCGTCTCCCACGCCACGTTGGGTGTTGTTGGTGAGGGTGACATAGACCCAGCCTTGCTGATCCACTTCAATCCACTCCGGGCGGTCCATCTTGGTGGCACCCAGCGCATCGGAGGCTTGACGGGTCTTGATCAGCACATCACCGGCATCCTGGAAGCCATGGGCGGTATCGAGTTGGTGGCTGCCATGCGTCAAAGGCATCCATTGACCGCGCCCGTTGGCATCAAAGCGCGCCACGTACAAGGTGCCGTGGTCCAGCAAATGCTGGTTGGCCTTGGCCCCCCCCGGTTGCATGCGGTCCCGGCTGACAAATTTGTAGATGTACTCAAAACGTGCGTCTTCGCCAGAGTACACCACTGCGCGACCCTCACGGGTGAGCACAATACGCGCGGCCTCATGAGAACCACGTCCGAGGGCGGTGCGCTTGACAGGCACTGAGCTCGGGTCCTGAGGATCAATTTCCACGATCCAGCCAAAGCGGTTGGGTTCGTTGGGATGTCTAGTGGCATCAAAACGGGCATCGTGTTCGTGCCAGCGATAGCCTGCACCTCCGCTTCGCAGTCCCCAGCGCTTGCCATGGGCGTCTGGCTGGGCGGGGCCATTGAAGTAGCCGATGAAGTTTTCCTCGGTGGTCAGAACGGTACCCCATGGCGTGAGGCCGTTACCGCAGTTGTTGAAGGTACCCATGGGCGACATGCCCTGCGGATCGGCGGCGGTGCGCAGCAAGGGATGTCCCGCGGCAGGTCCGGAAAACCGCATCGGCGTGTTGGCGGTGATGCGGCGTGCAAAGGGCGATGGCCGCACCGAACGCCAACGACCACCCTCTTGAGTCACTTCCACAATGCTCAGGCCATGGGCAGCTTGCGACTTGCGGACTTTCTCCGCCGTCCAGGTGGTCATGCCGTCACGATGCAACAAACCGTCGTCGGTGTATTCGTGGTTGATCACCAGCAAACCCGTGCCCAGGGCCGGCAACGGGAGGTACTGGATGCCATCATGGTGCATGCCCAGTTGGGCAGCCTGTTCTGCCGCCGTGTTGGAAGCATCCCATTTGAAGGCGGGATCCTCGCCAGACAGGCCCACTGGCTCGCCCCAAGGCACCAGCACCTGGGCTTCATAACCCTCGGGTACGGTGACCTGATCAAGCGTATTGACCGCGACCGATGCAAAGCCCAAAGCCGGGCGCGGACCTTGCCCTGGCGTGGCACAGGCACTCAAACCTAGCGCAGCCAACCCTTGAGCGCCCATCACCCCCAAGCCTCCTAGCAGCACCTGTCGACGCGAGGGCGCAGACAGGTGGTGGATGTAGGGGTTGGCAGAATCGTTGCTGTCTTCAGGTGAGGGATAGGGCGAGGGCATGGTTTCAAATGCAATAGTGGTACTTGAGTGCGGCCACTCTAGAGGTCGGAATTGACATGCGTGTGACAACGATGACCTGGTGTAACCAAGCGTTTTGACATCTTATTGTCATATTAACGTCACAAAATTAATGGTGCAGTACGGACAAAATTCACCATTCTCTCGTTGCCTCCTGCTTTGAAAACCCCTCTCATCGATCGCGACCACAGCACTCTGAATTTCAACGAGCGCGTGTTGTCTTGGGCACGTCGGACGGATGTGCCACTGCTTGAGCGCTTGCGCTACTTGTGCATCGTCTCGTCCAACCTCGATGAATTTTTTGAGGTTCGCATGGCCTTGCACTTGCGGGCGCTTCAGGACCATCACCGCCAGGCAGGATTTTCCCGCGAGACCTACCAGACCATTTCCAAACAGGCACAAGAACTGGTGCAGAGCCAGTATAAGGTCTACAACGATGACTTGATCCCCGCTCTGGCCAAAGCTGGCATTCGCATCGTCTCGCACGCCGAGCGCAATGAAGCCCAGCATCGATGGGTCAAGCGGTACTTTGACCAGGAAGTCAAGCCTCTGTTGACGCCGGTGGGTCTTGACCCGGCCCATCCTTTCCCGCAAGTAGCCAACAAATCGCTGAACTTCATCGTGCGACTCAGCGGCGCGGACGCCTTTGGCCGGCACAACGAAATCGCTATCGTCAAGGTGCCGCGGGTATTGCCACGACTGATCCGAATGCCCGATCGTGTGTCAGGGGGCGAAACCCTGGTGGTGTCCCTCTCAAGCATGATCCGTGCTCACCTCAAGGATTTGTTTCCTGGTCGACGCGTGGGAGACTTTTCTCAATTTCGCCTGACCCGAGATTCCGACCTGTCAGTGGATGAGGAGGATGCCAGCAATCTTCGCAAGGCCTTGCGGCAAGGGTTGGCGCAGCGTCACTTCGGGCGCGCCGTGCGACTGGAGGTGTCATCGGGGTGTGATGAATACCTCTCAAATTTTTTGCTCAAGCAATTCAATTTGCCCACTGCGGCGCTGTTTCGCGTGCACGGCCCTGTCAACCTTGTGCGTTTGAGTCAGTTGATCGACCTCGTCAACCAACCCGCCTTGTTGTTCCCGCCCTATCGCGCGGCGTATCCCACGCAGTTGGTCAAAGGGCAGTCAATTTTTGAGCGCTTGCAGCAAGGGGATGTGCTGATGCATCACCCGTTTGAAAGCTTCGATGGCGTGCTCGACTTTCTGCGCGAGGCTGTACAAGACCCGAAGGTCCTCGCCATCAAGCAAACCATCTACCGCACCGGCGTCAATTCCGAGGTGATGGACTTGTTGCGCGAGGGGGTTCTGCGCGGCAAAGAGGTGACCGTGATCGTGGAATTGAAAGCCCGCTTTGATGAGGAGGCCAACATCGGTTCGGCAGAACAACTCGAAGCAGTAGGGGCACAGGTGGTTTATGGCGTGGTGGGGTTGAAAACCCATGCCAAGATGCTGTTGGTGACACGACGAGAAGGTCGGCGCCTGCGACGCTACGTGCATCTGTCCACGGGCAACTACAACAGCCGAACAGCCAAAGCCTACACCGACCTGGGGTACATGACCTGTGATGCCGACATCACTCGCGAAGTGGATCAACTGTTCATGCATGTCGCCAGCCAGAACCGGTTGCCGCCTTTGCGGCATTTGTGGGTGGCGCCCTTCAAATTGCACGACCGGTTCCTGGAAGCCATTGAGCGGGTGGGCAAGGCTGCACAGGCGGGGCAACCCGCACGCATCGTGGCCAAGATGAATTCACTCACGGATGAGCGTCTGGTGCAGGCCTTGATGACTGCGGGTCAGCAAGGGGCTCAAATCGACTTGATCGTCAGAGGCTCATGCATTTTGCCGGCTCGGGTGCCTGGGCTGACCGACCGCATTCGGGTCCGCTCCATCATTGGCCGCATGCTAGAGCACACCCGTGTCTTTCTGTTTCAAGCAGGCTCCCACACGGAGTTGTATTTGTCGAGCGCCGACTGGATGAACCGCAATATGGTGCGCAGGATTGAAATTGCCTGGCCTGTGAAGGACGCCTCCTTGCGCGACCGAATCATGGCTGAGTGTCTGGGAAATTATTTGGCAGATACTCAGGATGCCTGGGTGTTGCAACCCGATGGACGTTACAAGTCTGTGGCAATTACCCCTACCGGCAAAGCTGGCGGCAAGCGGGGGGTTAGCGCGCAGTCCACCCTAATGAAGCTCTACGCGGCGCCTTGAGCCGTCAAAGCTCTAGTCCATCTGTAACACCAGATTCCAGGTGGTTTTTTGCCAGGCCTGAACTTCTTCGTTCAGCAAATGGGTGGACTGCGGATATTGCTTCGCCCAATCCGCAGGTAGCTCCAGCTTGAACTGACGGTCCGGTGTCCCTGAACAACTCAGCTTCAGGGGTTGGTTTTCGGGATCACGTCGCGCGTGGCACAAAATGACCGACAGTCTCAAGCACATGAGTTGCATGGCAAAGGCATCATCATCAAAGTCCACGTTCAACTTGCGCAATTTTCCCCGGTGACCCAACACCAACAAACTCAAGCGATGCAACTCTGAAACGGCAAATCCTGTGGCGTCGGAGTTGTCGAGAATGTAGGCGCCATGCTTGTGATAGTCACTGTGAGAAATGAGTGCGCCCATTTCATGCAATTGGGCGGCCCATTCCAGCTTGCGACGGATACGCGTCGGTTCATGCTCGGGAACATCGGGTGACAATTGCGCCAAGAGTTCCAGGGCCACGCGACGAACCCGATCGGCTTGCGTCAGATCGACGCCAAAATTCTTTTGCAAGCGCCGCACAGTGGTCGCGCGAACATCCTCATGCTCGTCTTCACGCTCCAGCATGTCAAACAAGACCCCATGGCGCAGCGCTCCGTCGGCAACGTGCAGAACGTCAATGTCCAGCAAATCAAACAAGGCCATCAGCACGCTGACCCCGCCCCCGATCACAGCGCGGCGGTCCTCTTTGAGCCCTTCGAGTCGCAGCTTGTCCGCATGCTGGGCGCGTAGCATGCAACGCTTGAGCCATGCCAACCCTTCGCGGTCAATGATGCCCTGGCTCCAACCCGCCACCGACAGGATGTCGCCCACCGCCCCCACCGTTCCGGAGGAACCATACGCCACATCCCAGGCGTTGCGGGGGCAACGACTCAAGGCTTCATCCAGTATGGCCTTGGCGGCAATTTCGGCCCGATCAAAAGCGCTTTCATCCAGTTGCCCATGGCGGAAATACTTCATGCTCCAGGCGACGCTTCCCACCCGGTAGGACTCGGTCACGCTGGCTTCCAGGCCCTGACCCACAATCAGCTCGGTGGACCGTCCGCCAACGTCAATCACCAGCCGTCGATCCTCGGTTTGTGGCAACAGATGGGCGACACCCTGATAAATCAGGCGGGCTTCTTCTCGGCCAGAAATCACCTCGATCGGAAAACCCAGTATCTGCTTGGCGCGTGAGAGAAAGTCCTCTCGGTTGCGAGCCTCACGAAGGGTCTGGGTGGCCACGGCCCTGACCTGTTGCTTCTTGAATCCCGAGAGACGCTCGGCAAAGCGCGCCAGGCAATCCCAACCGCGCTGCATGGCTTCATCACTGAGCAGACGTTCGCTGTCCAACCCATTGCCTTGGCGGACCGTTTCCTTGAGATATTCAACCCGATGGATTTGTCCCAGTGACAGGCGGCCTATTTCGAGGCGAAAACTGTTTGACCCTAAATCGATAGCGGCCAAAAGGGTGTCATTTTTCATTCTGTGAAAAGCCAGGTGTTCGATCAGGC
>RFTK01000091.1 GCA_009923505.1 Betaproteobacteria bacterium | reverse complement strand
ACCGCCCCCGAAGCCACCTCCGGCTGCAGGCGACAGCAAATGGGTCATCACATCCAAGGCCTTGGCATAGTTGAGTTGAAACGATCGGGTTTGAACCGGCTCGAGTTGCTGAACAGCCGCGCGATGCTCGTAATCCTGTCGCTCTCGCGCCTTGATCTCAGCACGCGGCGCAACCCAGATCACACCGTCCTGTCGCCGCTGCGCCAGCCCTTTGGCCTGCAAAATGGTCTCCAGTGCCACCGGCCAGCTCACACGCTGCAAACGCAAGGTGATATGGCCACTGACACTGTCCGACGCCACGATATTGACCCCAGAGAATTCGGCAATCGTCGCCAGCGCAGCGCGAATGTCCACCGCATGAAATTGCATGGACAGGCGCCGCGGTTCTTCCCCCACATCCGTCGTGACCTCCTCAGCCCCAGCCCTCACTGCCGAGAGGCTGGCCATCCAGGCGAACAGCGCTGACACGGCCAGGGCTCGCAGTGCCCGAGAGCCCGCGCCCGAGGCACCCGACCACGCAGTCCAGTCACCTGATTTCACGGACGCAGGCCCTCGTGCGCGGTCAGCGAGTCGGGCCCATCGGCCATGGACAGCACCTCTCGGGGTCCCCCCCTGTGCCCGCTGCTGGCCTGCCGCGCGGCTTGCAGCACCAGCGCCTGCGGCTCAATCGCCACCACCTGGATCCGCTCAACCCCCAGGATTTGCCCCCTCCGCACCCGATGTGATGCGGGAACAGACGAGCCACGCCCTGACGGTGTTACGGGGTCCGTGGGCGCTGAGGTCCATGTCACCAACGCCACCCGCTCCTCGTCTTGCGCCACCACGCCGATCAGACGGATGTCTTTCAGAGGCGCCCTGGGCAACACGTGGTTCGCATCGACCACGGGTGGTTTCGGGCGGGTGTCCATGGCCGGCGCAGAGCGCTCGTACAGGTGCAGGCGATTGCCTGCAAAGGGATTGACCGAGTGGGCCACCGCCAAGATCTCACCGGATGGCCATCGCTGGGGCATCGCCGGCAAGGGTGCAGACCAGCGCAACTCCAGGCGCCATTGCAAGAACTCGGTCGCAAGCGTCTGCTGGCCCTGCACGTGCAGCAAAACCAGCCGCGGGAATTGGCGGGCCATGGCATGGAGCAAGCCCACCCCTTGCTCGTAGGTGGCCAACCCTTCGAGTCGCCACAGCGCACCACCCTCGGCACGGTCTTGCTGCGCGGAAGACGCGGCAGGCACCGATTGACCGTGCCAATCGCTCAGCCGATGCTCTCGCAACAATTGATGCCAGCGCACCAAGGCCGACACATCGTCATGGGACTGGACTGGACGTTCAAGGTCCGCCGCCTGCTCAACGCTGGACAACGACAGCGCCCTCTGCGCAGACTCATGCGCACTCTGCTGCTGCTCAAGTGCCTGCGCCGCCACCCGCGTTTCCATCAACCCAGCCCATGTCGACGACACTCGACTCCACCCGCCGATGGCAACAGCCAGTGTCAGCAGTAAGACCCAGCAGCACGCCACACGGAACAGGCGTTGGCGTCCTGCCGTCCAAGCCCTGCGCAGTGGATCGGGTTCGATCGCGTTCGTGGAGTTCGTCACCGAGACCGCCATCAAGCCGCGGGTCGAGTCGCTCATTCGGTCACTTTCTGCGAAGCGTTCCAGGACACTTGCACACGCACCCCCAAGACAGAAGGCACCTGCGCCGGCTGGACACTGGGTGCTTCAGGTTGCCAGTGCACTTGGTGTTGTCCTCCCGCTGGCAAGGCCTGCGGCCACTGGTCCATCCAGCGGGTAAAGCTCTCGGCGTCCATCGCCTGCCCTTGCAATTCGATGACACGAGGCCGCAAGCTGAATTGCTGCCAGCGCACGCCCTCAGGGACGGTGGAGGCCCAGCCTTGCAAAACCTGCGCGAAGCGCTGGTTGTATGTCACTTGTGCCTGGTGCGCCTGGTGCTGCCATCGGGCTTGATCCAGCGCCTGACGATTCGCCTGGCGTGCTTGCTCGATGGCCTGTAACTGTCGCAGGCGTTGCGCCCATGCCTCATGCTCACGCGCCCAGCGCTCGTGGACCACGCCGCCCAGCGCGTAACCTGCCCCTGCAGCCAGTCCCCAAGCCAGCAACCCAGGCCACCACCCCCGAGCCTGCAACGAACCCCGCAACAGCCAACCCCCTCGATGACCGCGCAGCAAATCCGGCGCCTGCTGCGGCGGACGGAGCGCCGCCCCCCATGCCGCCAGCGCCTCAGGCGAGGGAACCCTTTGGATCGCGACCTCTGCATTCAAGGGGTCAGCCTGGGGAGACCAGAACGCCGTGGCCCGCTGAATCGATACCGAACGCGGTTCGATGCCCACGCTGGCCCAACCCAGTTGTCGTCCCACCGCGCCGATGTGATGGGCCAAGGCGCGGGGTATCGCCCAGCACTGCCAGACAGCATCTTGGTGGCTGTGCCCTGATGAGGCCAACGGATGACCCATTGCGGGTCCCAACCTGCCCCTCAGCCATGACCACAGGGTTTGCCAGGCTCCTCGGTCCGACGGCCTGTCCCCCGGCTGAGCGAGGGGGCGGGCATCCCAGGCCACCTGGTCGATGGGAACTGGTAACACCAGGGCTAACTCCTGTTCGAGCAACGAAGGCACCTCGGCCTGCGAGAGCGGGCCCGTCAGGGTGATCGCACCGGTCCACAGTTGCTCGTCGGGCCAGGCCAGTGTCAGGTGACAAGGGCGGTTGGGCAAGCTGTTGTGCACATCCTGCAAAGCCCTGCGCCAGCCTGTCAGCAGGTCGGGGGGCCATGCCCCAGAGACCAGCCCAGGCTGCAAGCTCAACCGTTCCGACTGAGCATCAGTTGCCCACGCTCGATATTGCGCCGCGGCCAACGCAGCCTGTTCAAGGCTTGGGTGGTGGGTATGCAACCTCGACGCGCCAGGATCGTGCAGGACCCTATGCCAGCCCTCTTGCTGCAGCAACACCCCGACCTGCAGCGGGACGCTCACCCCACGAAGCAGACGATGGATCGCCAAGCTTGCCCAGCGTTGCATTCTGTGCCGGGCCCACCGTCGTACCCAGCGCGTCATCAAGAAGAATGGTTGAAACATATCAGGCACACCGCCGAAACGAATGCTTTGATACTATTGAAGGCTGTGCCCATCGTCCCTGTTTCGGATGTCCAAGCCTGGTAATTTTTTACAATCACCCATCACACACTGAGCACTGCATCCTGCAGTGCACGCTATGGCCACCCGCATACCTCCCGACCCACCACGCACTCCCTCGCTTGAGCCTCACGGCACGCGATCGCCCCTGGCAGGTCTGCTGATCGGTTTTTTCAGTTGGAGTCTGGGTTTGCTGGCTGCGGGTCTATTGGCGGGTCTGTTGGTCGTTGCCGTGGCGCTGGCCATGGCCTACCCCCAACTGCCCGATGTCTCTGACCTGGCGGACTACAAACCCAAACTGTCCATGCGTGTGTTCTCGATCGAGGGCAAGCAGATTGGCGAGTTCGGCGAGGAGCGTCGCAACCTGACTCCGTTCAAGGACATCCCGCCCGTCATGGTGAACGCGGTGCTGGCCATTGAGGATGCACGCTTTTATCAGCATGGCGGACTGGATTACATCGGCTTGTTGCGAGCCAGCCTGGCCAACTTGGGACGCGCCAAAAGCCAGGGCGCATCCACCATCACCATGCAGGTCGCGCGCAATGTGTACCTGTCGTCCGAGAAAACCTTCACCCGCAAGATCTACGAGATCTTGCTCACCTTCAAGCTGGAGCATTTGCTGAGCAAGGACCAGATTCTGGAGATCTACCTCAACCAGATCTACCTCGGACAACGCGCCTACGGATTTGCTGCAGCCAGCGAAACCTACTTTGGCAAGCCACTCCAGAAAATCAGCATCGCCGAGGCAGCCATGCTGGCGGGTCTCCCCAAAGCACCATCTGCGTACAACCCCATCAGCAACCCCAAACGTGCCCGCTCGCGCCAGCTCTACATCATCGAGCGCATGCTCGAGAATAACTTCATCACCAAGGAACAGGCCGAGGCGGCCAAGCGCGAGGAACTGAAGATTCGCACCGCAGCCACGGTGCAACACACCCACGCCGACTACGTGGCCGAGATGGCGCGTCAATTGATGTTCGCGCAGTACGGTCCAGAGATCTACACGCGCGGCCTGCATGTGCACACCACCATCAGGGCCGAGGACCAGGAAGTGGCCTACCAGGCGCTGCGCCGCGGCATCCTGGACTACGAACTGCGACAGCACTACCGGGGTCCCGAAAAATTCATCAACCTGCCGGCCAATCCCGCCGCGGCCGAAGACCTGATCGATGACACCCTCATTGATGCGGGCGACAAGGGCGATCTGCTGGCCGCTGTGGTGGTGGAAGCCACCCCGAAGAAAGTGCGCGTGGCGCGCCACAACAGCGAGTTCATTGACATCACCGGCGATGGCTTGAAACCGGTGCAATCTGGTCTGAGCGACAAAGCCCCGCCCAACCTCAAGCTGCGACCCGGCGCGCTGGTGCGCATTGCCAAAGGTGCAAAAGGCTGGGAAATCACGCAGTTGCCCGAGGTGGAAGGTGCCTTCGTGGCGATCGATCCACGCGACGGCGCCATTCGCTCGCTGGTCGGCGGCTTTGACTTCGAAAAAAACAAGTTCAACCACGTCACCCAGGCCTGGCGCCAACCGGGCTCGAGCTTCAAACCCTTCATTTATTCGGCGGCGCTGGAAAAAGGCTTCACTCCCTCAACAGTGGTCAACGATGCGCCCTTGTTCTTTGACGCCAGCGTGACCGGCAGTCAAGCCTGGGAGCCTAAAAACTACGACGGCAAGTTTGAAGGGGCGATGTCATTGCGCACCGGCCTGGCCAGGTCCAAAAACATGGTCTCGATTCGCGTGCTGCAATCCATCGGCGCGCCCTATGCCCAGCAATGGATCACCCGCTTTGGTTTCGAGGCCGAACGTCATCCCCCCTACCTCACCATGGCACTTGGGGCGGGTTCAGTCACCCCGCTGCAAATGGCGGTGGGGTATTCGGTGTTTGCCAATGGCGGCTACCGCGTGAACCCCTATCTCATCACCAAAGTGACGGATGCCATGGGCAAGGTGCTGTCGCAGTACACACCCATCGAGCAGGAAGAATCGGCGCGTGCCATCGAGCCCCGCAATGCTTTTTTGATGACCAGCTTGCTGCAGGAAGTGACGCGCTCGGGCACGGCCGCCAAGGCACAAGCCACGCTGAAGCGACCGGACCTGTACGGCAAGACCGGCACCACCAACGACTCGATGGACGCCTGGTTTGCTGGCTACCAGCCCACCCTCACCGCCATCACCTGGATTGGCTACGACACGCCGCGCAAACTGGGTGAACGCGAAACCGGCGGGGGGCTGAGCCTACCGGTCTGGATCAGCTACATGCAGCACGCACTCAAAAATGTGCCCGTTCAGGAATTGCCCGTGCCTGTTGGTGTGATGAACGAAGGCGGCGAGTGGTATTTCCGCGAATTCCCGCGCACCTCGGGGGTGACCAACCTGGGCCTGGATGGAAAAGGCGCGGGCGAGTTACCCGCTGCCGAGGAGAAGCGCAAGATTCTCGATTTGTTCAAGAACTGAAGACCAGGGGCAGGCCGGCCTGCGCGCTGATATCGCGACTCAACTGCGCCCAGAATTCGCCCTGGCCTTTGGTGTCCACCCACTGCTGACCGTCAAAGCGGTAGTGGTAGCCCCCCGAGCGTGCCGCCAGCCATACTTCATGCAGGGGTTTTTGCAGGTTGACAATGATCTGGCTGCGGTTGCTGAAGGTCAACGTGATCATGCCACCCACGCGTTGGTTGTCGATGTCCGCATCGGTGTCGTCATTGAGGCGATCGCATTGTTGCTCCAGCGCACGCAGCAGCAATTCGGCACGGTCGAGAAATTCGAGATCAGTCATGCGGGGTGATAGGCACACGGTGTGCCCCGTAAAGAAATGACAACAAAATGCAGGCTCGAGGGTCTGGATACAATTTCTGGATGAACGCGCGCATTCTAGTCACCGCCCTTGCCCTTGCGGGCGGCATGGCTTCGGGTCTGATCGGTTGCGGACAACGGGGAGCGTTGTACCTGCCCACCGAACCGGCCGCGCAAGATCGCGCCACCTTGCCGCAAATCCTGACCCCCTCCCTGCCCTCACGCAAGCCCTCAGACACACCATGACCTCTTCCCCATTGCCCGGTGCACCGTTTCTGGCTTACCGCGAGGGCGAGTTGTTTCTGGAGGATGTGCGCCTGGCGGATCTGGCTCACGAGAACGGCACCCCGCTGTTCGTCTACTCCAAGGCCTCGATGCTGGCTGCTCTGAACGCCTACCGCCGCGGTTTGCAGGGGCGCCAGGCCCATGTCCACTACGCCATGAAAGCCAACAGCTCGCTGGCGGTGCTGCAGGTGTTTGCCCAGGCCGGCTGCGGCTTTGACATCGTGTCGGGTGGCGAGCTTGAGCGGGTTATCGCCGCTGGGGGCGACCCATCCCAAGTGATTTTTTCAGGCGTGGGCAAAACCCGCGCCGAGATGCGTACCGCCCTGCTGGCGGGCATCGAGTGCTTCAACGTGGAGAGCGAGGCCGAGCTCGACGTGCTTGATGCGGTGGCGCGTGAGGTGGGCGTGCTGGCACCCGTCAGTTTGCGCGTCAATCCCAATGTGGACGCTCAAACGCATCCCTACATTTCCACCGGCTTGAAAGGCAACAAGTTTGGCATTGCCCACGAACGCGCGGTCGAGGTATACCAGCGTGCGGCCAGCCTGAAGGGGTTGAAAGTGGTGGGCATCGATTGCCACATCGGCTCGCAAATCATCAGCATGGGACCGTACCTGGATGCGCTGGACCGCGTGCTCGATCTGGTGGAGGCCATCGAGAAGGCCGGAATCACGTTACAGCACATCGACTTCGGCGGCGGCCTGGGTATCAACTACCAAGGCGATACGCCGCCGGCAGCGGACGCGTTGTGGGCCCGCTTGCTGCAACGACTCGATGAGCGGGGCCATGGTCATCGCCCCCTCATGCTCGAGCCCGGCCGCTCCCTGGTTGGTAATGCCGGCGTCTGCGTGACCGAGGTGCAATACCTCAAGCCCGGTGAGCAAAAAAACTTCTGCATCGTCGATGCCGCGATGAACGATTTACCGCGACCGGCCATGTACGAGGCTTATCACCACATCGTCGAGCTAACCACGCCGGGGGCGACGAGTGCACCTGCCCTGGTCTGTGATGTGGTGGGCCCCGTGTGTGAAAGCGGTGACTGGCTGGGACGGAACCGCCAACTGCACGCACAACCCGGTGATTTGCTCGCGGTGCTCTCCACCGGTGCATATTGCATGAGCATGGCCAGCAACTACAACACCCGCGGTCGACCGGCTGAAATTCTGGTCGATGGGGCTCGTGCTCATGTGATTCGCTCGCGCGAAAACGCCGCCGACCAGATGCGCCACGAGCGCTTGTTGCCGATTTAATCCTCGACTAGACCCGCTTTGTCCTGTCGTCTCTCGCGCACCGCAACGGTTGCGAGGGGGTTCATAGGCCCCGCCACTTTCGCTGCAGTCGCCAACCCAGCAACACCGCCAAAATCCCTGCGTACATCACGACGTCGGTGAAATTTTGCTTGCCAGCGCGCATCCAGTAGAAATGCAGGATGGTCAAGGGTGCCACCAGGTACACCGCACGGTGTAGCCACTGCCAGCGACGTCCGCCCAGCCAGCGCACCGCTGCATTGAATGACGTGGCAGCGAGTGCCAATAAGACCAGCCACGACACAAACCCGACCAGAATAAAGGGCCGCTTGGCGATGTCCTGAACGATCTCCGGCCATTCCGCTCCCATGTCGAGCCAGGCGTAGCACAAGAGGTGCAACACGGCGTAAGCAAACACCGTCAGGCCCAGCGTTCGACGCAACCTTGCCAGCGCCGGAAGTTTGAACAGGATGCGCACGGGCGTCACGGCCAACACCACACACAGCCAGCGCAAGGTCCAGTCACCGGTGCCGCGAATCAAGGCCTCGGCAGGATTGGGCCCCAATTGATCGAGTATCGCCTTGAACAACAGTTGCAGCGCCGGCAAGCTGCACACCACCACCAGACAGGGCCGAACCGCGGGATGCAACAACCAGGTTCCGGCCATGACGCGATCAGTAATTCTTGCGCAGATCCAGGCCCGCGTAGAGCTGCCCCACCTGGGCTTCGTAGCCATTGAACATAAGCGTCTTGCGCTTCTTGCTCAGCAGACCGTCTTCGCCCAGGCGTCGCTCGGTGGCTTGGCTCCAGCGCGGATGATCCACCATAGGGTTCACATTGGAATAAAACCCGTACTCGTTGGCCGCCGCCTTGTTCCAGGCCGTGGCTGGCTGCTTCTCGGTGAAGCGGATTTTCACCAGGCTCTTCGCATTTTTGAAACCATATTTCCACGGCACCACCAGTCGGACCGGTGCGCCATTCTGATTGGGCAGCACCTCTCCATACATGCCAAAAGTGAGCAGGGTGAGCGGGTGCATGGCTTCATCCATGCGCAAGCCCTCCACATACGGCCAGTCGAGAATGGGGGAGCGCACATACGGCATCACCTTGGGATCGGCCAGGGTGACAAACTCGACAAACTTGGCATTGCCCAGGGGCTCCACACGACGAATCAGATCCGACAGCGAATACCCCACCCAAGGAATCACCATCGACCAGCCCTCGACGCAGCGCATGCGGTAAATGCGCTCTTCCATGGCACTCACCTTGAGCAAATCCTCCAGGGCCCAGCGACCAGGCTTCTTCACCAACCCCTCAATCTCCACCGTCCAGGGCTGTGTTTTGAGCGTGTGGGCATTTTTGGCGGGATCGGACTTGTCGGTGCCAAATTCGTAATAGTTGTTGTAGGTGCTGGCGTCTTCATACGCCGTGATTTTTTCCATCACCGCGGCACCGTTCACGCTGGATTTCACGCCCGGCAATGCAGCCAGTTTGTTGGGACGCGCGGCCATCTGGGCTCGAGCATCGCGCGCAGCCCAGGACGCGAGTGCGGCACCAGCGACACCGGTGGCCAGCGTTTGCAGCAATTGGCGGCGCTGGTGGTACACCCGCGCGGGCGTGATCTCGCTGGGCACCCGGTGCTGTCGACCATCGTCGTGGGTTTGCACAATCATGAAGGCTCCTGTGTGAAAAGGCATACAACCTGATGCGCATTGTGTGCGCAACACACGCGATCGGGTGAGTCACAAAGCAAAACACCCGGACGCGCCGGGTGTTTAGAGCTTGGATGGAGAGGTGATCAGCGCAGACCGGCGATGTAGTCGGCCACCGCGCGGATTTCACGGTCGTTCAACTTGGCAGCCACTTGGCTCATCTGCAGGCTGTTCTTGCGAACACCGTCACGGAAGGACACCAATTGCGATGCAGTGTAGTCCGCATGCTGGCCCGACAGACGCGGGTACTGGGCCGGAATACCGGCACCGTTGGGGCTGTGACAACCCGCGCAGGCCGCGATGTTGCGGTCAGCCAGGCCACCACGGTAGATACGCTCGCCCAGGGCCACCAATTCTTTGTCCTTGGCAAAACCGGGTTTGGCTTTCTGGGAGCCCAACCAGGCACCGATGTTCTTCATGTCCTGATCGGACAGGCTGGCCGACATGCCACTCATGATGGCGTTGGCGCGTTTGCCCGATTTGAATTCCTGCAACTGCTTGGCAAGGTACTCGGGGTGTTGCTGGGCCAGTTTGGGGTTGGCGGGCGACCCGGAGTTGCCATCGGCACCATGGCAAGAGGCGCACACAGCGCCATAGCTGGCTTCGCCTTTGGCGAGATCAGGCTTGGCGGCAGCCTGGGGGGCATTGGCCTGCGCGTTCAGGGCAGGAACGGCCAGGGCGGCGGCAATCAGCAAAGAGGCAAACAGCTTCATGGCAATCAATAAGTTGGTGCGCAAAACCCTGGGATTCTACAATGATGGGTCTGGGGTCTCCCTGACGCCAACCCAACAGACCCTGCCCCATGCCCACCCCTTCCGATCCCATCGCTGGCCAGAGGCCTCCCTCCGACGCCTCTGCCCAGCCGACTACCGGGGTGGCCACGCCAACCACGTCCCCGACGCCTGCAACACCAGCGCTCTCGGAGTCCCCCTCCCAGGCTGCCACCGATCCCACCAAGCAGGCCCTGGGCTGGATGCACACCGCCCGCTTTCTCACCACCGCGGCACAACTGCACCATTTGCCCGCCTACGACCTGCCCGAAATCGCCTTTGTGGGGCGCTCCAACGCCGGCAAGTCGACCTGCATCAACGTCCTGACGCAACAAAAGCGCCTGGCCTTTGCCTCCAAAACCCCGGGGCGTACGCAGCACATCAACCTATTTGCCCTGGGTCGACAGGGACAGACCGATACCGTGCTGGCCGATCTGCCGGGCTATGGCTACGCTGCCGTGCCCAAGCAGGACAAGCTGCGCTGGCAGCAAGTGATGGCTAACTATCTGGTCAGTCGATCCAATTTGGTGGGGGTGGTGCTGCTGTGCGATCCCCGACACGGCCTGACCGAGCTGGATGAGATTTTGCTGGAAGTGATCCGACCCCGGGTGGAGGAGGGGTTGAAATTCACCCTGCTGCTGACCAAGGCCGACAAGCTGAACAAAACCGAGGCCAACAAAGCCTTGTCCATTGCCCGCCTACAAGCCGGTGGGGGCACGGTTCAGTTGTTCTCGGCACTCAAAAAGCAGGGGGTGGACACCCTGGCCTTGCAGCTGTGGAACTGGACACACGCCGAACCCACGGCTTGAGTCACAGGCCCTGGATGAGGCGCGGGGACCTGTCCTCGCTAGTGTGCCATTTGGCCCTGTCGTCCGCATTCAGAAATAGGTGCCCGGGCAGATCGGGGCCCGCCAGTTAAAAGCCAACGTATCGGACAAATTGCGAATTGTCCTCGCGCACTGACTTCACCTGGTTGGCCACAAACGACTCGTCGGGATAGCCCATGGCAATGCAGATCATGATGTTTTGATCGTCAGGAATGCCCGCGTGTTGGCGCACGACATTGGACTGCATGATGCCTTGGCCATTGATCACACACCCCAAACCGCGTTCCCAGGCGGCCAGCACGATGGCGTGAGAAAAAGCCCCCAGGTCAAATTGGCTGATCGCTGCTGGTTCAAGCTTTTTTTCGTAGGTCAACACCAGGGACACCGGCGCGTCAAACTGCCGAAACCCACGCATCACCCAATCGGTTCGCCTGGCCTTGTCGTCTCGGTCAATGCCCATCGCCTCAAACAATTGAACCGCAATGGCCACTTGCCGTTTTCGGTGGTCTCCTTCGTAGGCCTCTTTCATCGGGAAATCGCGCTGGTGTGGAACACCATTCATCATGTTCTCGGTGTTGCCTTGCCGGATACGGTCCAGCGGCTCCCCGGTGATCACATGAACATGCCAGGGCTGGGTGTTCATGGACGAAGGCGCCCACTTGGCCACCTCGATGATTTCATCAATCAGCTCGCGGGGAATGGGTTTGGGGAGATAGCCTCGGATGCTGGTGCGAGCTTTGATGAGTGAGGTGAAGTTCATGAAACGGACGTCAATGACAGGAGTGATCGGGCCTGCAGCCGGATCAACTCTTGTCAATCAACCAGCCGCTCGCAACGATTGTCAGCCAAGATTTTGTTTTTTCTGCATTCAGCCAGACCATCAGGGTTTCCCTGATTCATGAAGTTGCAGTTGGCAGCACTGTTGCTAGCGTTCACATAACACTGATCTTTGATGCTTCGTGTGGTCGGCGCATTGGCGCCAGTCGGCTGCTTGGTGGTGCAACCTGCCAGTATCAGCAGGGCTGTCGCCATGTACAAGGAGAAGTTAGCGAGGTACTTCATCAACACTCCGGGGTGTTTTGGCTGACTGTGACTGATGGAAGCCAACGATTTATCTATATGATGAATAATATAGATTAGATAATCTTAAGGCAAGCGATGGCGACAAAACTACCCTCTGACTGCAAATACATCAGAGGGAGCATGTCTAAGATCGTGAAAGGCACTCAGAGCTGGTCGATGAACGTGTGCTGCACCTTTCGTTAGCATCCACTCACTGAACTCGCAATGAAAGCACTGACCTCCGGCCCCATGCGCAACACACATCATGCGCAACGAGCCCCGGGCTATAATGCAGGGCTGCACGATTCGGGGTGTAGCTTAGCCTGGTAGAGCGCTACGTTCGGGACGTAGAGGCCGGAGGTTCGAATCCTCTCACCCCGACCAAAATGGTCACACGATGAACCCACTGATTTTTAAAAGTCGGTGGGGTTTTTCTTGTTGGCTTTACATGGAAGGCAGTTTTTAGCCGTTAGCCTCACGCAGCTTTTCGGTCAACCAACCCTTCATCAACGGCTGATTGGGCACATCCAGCTTGTTCGTTTGCTGACGGATACCATCGAGCAGGCTGTCTGTCAGTCGCAGTGAAATGCTCGTGGTGGAAGGCATGAGGTTTTTGAACTCGGCAACCACCATCTTGGACGAGTCAAAGTACTCGGTCGCGTCATTGTCTTTTGACCCCCAAAACTCACGCTCTTTGGCTTCCGAGCGGAACTTGGGCAGGGGCTTGGTCTTACTGCTTGGCTTGCTTATATAAATGCCTCTCCTTGCGATGCTGATTCCGGGCCAATATGAATCCAACCATAAATGAATACCATTTAATTATTTATTGATTTATTTATAGTATATTTATATTCGCAAAAGCCAGGGAGTTTTGCGGCATGGAGTTCATCAATCACCAAACAAGGAGCAAGTTTATGGATATGCAAACCCACTCTTCGACGTACATGCCCGTGTGTTGCGGACTGTCCCTCACGACATCTGGCCGTCGTGACTTTCTTAGCCTGACGGGTAGATCTGTGTTGGCAGCCACCTTTGGCATGGTCTCTTCGGGTGCAATGGCGGCCACTGGTCACTACGAGGCCATGGTTCTGTCATGTATTGATCCGCGCTTTCAAGACCTTGTCGACAAGCAACAAGCCAAGGATGGCTTGCTGGGCAAGTACAGTGCCTTCACGATTGCTGGCGCATCGATCGCAGTGGTTGCACCAGCGTTCAAGGAATGGCACAAAACATTTTGGGATAACCTGGGGGCCTCCATTCAACTTCACAACATCAAGAAGGTCATCGTTGTGAACCATCGAGACTGTGGAGCAGCCAAGATTGCCTACGGCGAGAAAAAAGTTTCCACCCCTGAGGCTGAAACTGCGACGCATCAAGCCGCCCTGCTGGAGTTCAAAAAACAAATGCATGCTAAACATCCTCAGTTGGGAGTCCAACTGGGTTTAATGTCGATCAACGGTAAGCTGGAAATCTTCAGCTGATCGAAGATTCTTCAGCGGTTCAAGGGGCTTTTAGGCCCCTTTTTTAATTCACAGGGCACTCGTGCTGCCACCTGACATCTTTTGGCCCGGCTTCAAGCCCCTT
>RFTK01000010.1 GCA_009923505.1 Betaproteobacteria bacterium | reverse complement strand
CCTGGCCGGCATGAAGGACTCCAAGGTGATCGTGGCGATCAACAAGGACCCCGAAGCCCCGATCTTCAGCGTCGCCGACTTCGGCCTCGAGGCCGATTTATTCGCGGCTGTACCCGAGTTGGTGGGTTCTCTGTGAGTGAGCTTCTGGCGTTACGATGCTGCGATCAGGGGCATACTTGGCGTCTGCGAAAAGAAACTCGTTAATAAGCACACCATGATCAATGGACTATTTCAATTGTTGCTGTTCCAGGCCGCTGGTGAATTGATCAGCAAATTCTTGGTGCCCTTCATACCTGGCCCTGTCTTGGGGTTGGTTGTGCTCCTGACCTTCCTGGTTTGGAAAGGAGCGGTGCCGCTGCAAATTGATGGGGTTGGAAGCGCTATTCTTCAACACCTGGGCTTGCTGTTTGTTCCCGCATCCGTTGGCGTTTTGATGTTTCTCCCTGTGCTGAAAGACCATGCAGTGGCGGTTATTGGGGCTTTGGTGTTGAGCGTGATGGCCACGATCGCGGTAACTGCCAGCGTGTTGAAAATATTGGGCACTCTGGATTCGGGGGATGACCATGCGCCCTGAGTTACCGCCTATTCATGAAATCTGGGTTTACCTGGCGGGCAGCCCCCTGTTTGCGCTTGTATTGACCTTGGGGGCATATTCAGCGGGGCTGATGGTTTACGAACGTACTCAGCGAAATCCGATAGCCAACCCAGTGTTGATCGCATTGATTCTGGTGGCAGGAACCTTGACGTTGGTGGAAATGCCGTATCCCAAGTATTTTGAAGGCGCTCAATTCGTGCACTTCCTACTTGGTACTGCCACGGTGTCACTGGCTATACCCATTTACATAGGATGGCACTCCCTCAAGGGACGAATGGGTGTTTTGATGATGGCGATGCTTGCCGGCGGCATCACTTCCATTGTCGTTGCAGTGGGTGTGCTGCACCTGATGGGCGCCGATGTGGCCTTGATTCGTGGCATGTACGCCAAGTCAGTGACCGCCCCGATTGCCATGGGGATCGCAGAACGTCTCCATGCCTCGCCAACGCTAACGGCGGTGTTTGCAGTGACGACAGGGGTGCTGGGGGCTGTGCTTGGACGATTTGTTCTCAATGCCGTTCAAGTCAGCGCCTGGTGGCAGCGAGGATTCGCCTTAGGGGTTGCCGCACATGGAATTGGCACATCAAGAGCCTTCAGCGTTCATCCGGTGGCTGGCGCGTACGCGAGTCTTGGCATGGGACTTCATGGGGTCGTGTGTGCGGTCGTACTTCCGGCAGCCCTGACGCTTCTTGATTTCTAGCCTTCCTAACCAAAAGACGTTGAAGTTGAATTTAGGCGGGTATCGGCTGCATTTGTTGGCGCAGCACGCGATGGAGAATCTTGCCGGTGGCGGTGCGAGGCATGTTCTGATCAGCCACAAATTCAAAGGCGCTTGGACACTTGAAGGCTGCTAGCCGTTCTCGACACCAATCTCGAAGCTCCTGAGCATCGGCTTGCTGTCCTTCATGCAGGACCACTACCGCCTGCACCGTCTCGCCCCATTTATCATGCGGCACACCGATCACAGCGACATCACGGACTTTGGGATGTGCGCCCAACACGCCTTCGACTTCAGAAGGGTAGACATTTTCACCGCCAGTGATGATCATGTTGCTTTTGCGGTCTACCAGCCAGATGTAGCCGTCCGCATCGCGCCGAGCCATGTCTCCTACTGAGCACCACTCACCGTCAAAGGCTTCTGCGGTTTTCTGAGGGTTTTTCCAGTACCCGTCAAACACATAGGCAGTCCGCGAAAAGAGTTCACCCACTTCGCCGTCAGGCACCTCGTGGCGCTGATCGTCTAGCAGGCGAATCGCGCCGCTGCCAGCCCATTCACGACCGACCGATCCCAATTTCCTGATCTGCTCATCGGGCCTGAGTAGTGTGACCCAACCGGCTTCGGTCGATCCATACAACTCGTAGAGTTTGCCGTTGCGGAAATGCTCGAGTATTGCGAGCTTGGTGTCCTTGCGTGCCGGTGCCGATGAAATCAGTAGCTTGCCCACACGGCTGACATCGTGGCGGCGCTTCACATCGTCGGGCAACGCCAGCATCATGATGTAGTGCGTTGGCACCAGGGAGGTGAAGGTGACCTTCTCGCTGGCCAGGGTCGCCAGCAACGCTTCGGGATTGAAACTGCGTCGGTCATCGATGATGCAGGTTGCGCCGAGGTGGATAAAACTGGTGCTGAAATACAGTGAGTTGGCGTGGCAAAGAGGCATCACCAGCAGCCCGATGTCATCACGCGTAAATCCCATCTCGAGTGCGGTGGCGGTGGCGATGAGCGTGTTACCCCGATGCAGTCGAATGGCCCCTTTGGGGCGGCCTGTGGTGCCCGAGGTGTACATCAAGGCGAAGATGTCACGTTCGCCCACAGGCTCGAAAGCAACGACGTCTTGAGCCTGCGTGATCAAGTCCTCGTAGGCGCTCCATCCAGCGCAGGGTGGGGCACTGGCATCCGGTAAAACCACATAGCGATTGGCCTTCACTGGAATGTCACCTCGAATGCTGTCTACTGTAGAGCAGAACTCGGGGCCGGCAATCACTGCTGCCACCTCGGCGTGATCAAGGATGTAGGCCATTTCGGGTGCGGTCAGTCTGAAATTCAGGGGCACCACCACCAGACCGGCACGGGCCATGGCCACGTAGATCTCCATCCATTCGATGCGGTTGTAGGCCAACACGCCGACGCGCTCGCCCTTGGCGAGTCCGAGCTCACGCAGAGCAGCGGCTAGTCGCGTGGCGCGGTCATGCCACTTGGCCCAACTGAGGCTGCGTCGCGAGTCGCGCGTGGCGAGCTTATTGGGGCTCAGTCGTGCGTGGGTCGCCACAGCGTCGGCGATCGTGGGCAGGTTAATCATGGTGAGGCTCCAGTTGGGTGAAGTTGGGTGCGGTCAGTGACAGGGATAGGTCTTGAGTAGGCAACGGCCCACTATTGTCGTATACTGAATTCAGAATACAATTATAATAGCTGAACCGAACCATGTGTGTACAGGAGCCCCATGACGCCACCCCCCATCACTGAGCAATCCGGCGCTGCCGTGATTGCGCGTTTCCTCAAGCAGCGCGGTGTACGTCGCGTTTACGGCCTTTGCGGCGGTCACATCATGCCGATCTGGATGCGGCTGGATGCTGAGGGCATCCGAATCATCGATGT
The DNA here is from genome assembly GCA_009923505.1 of Betaproteobacteria bacterium. GTDB lineage: Bacteria > Pseudomonadota > Gammaproteobacteria > Burkholderiales > Burkholderiaceae_C > Limnohabitans. Next base: position 42,673 of record RFTK01000010.1, on the reverse strand, counting down.
ACGCGACGAGCGTGCTGCCGTCTATATGGCGCATGCTGAGGCACAGCTCAGCGGCTCGCTGGGGGTGGCGCTGGTTACCGCAGGTCCCGGCGTGACCAATGCGATGACCGGTATCGCCAATGCACATGTGGCGCGCGCGCCGGTGTTGGTGCTGTCGGGCCTGCCACCCACCGCCCAGGAAAACCGTGGTGCACTGCAGGACATCGTGCATACCGATCTGGTTCGTGGCATCACCCGGTATGCGCGCACCGTGCGTCATCCGGCGTTGATTCCGCAGGAACTCGCCGAAGCCACAGCCCGCGCGCAAGGTGAGGGCGGTGAAGCCGGGCCGGTCTATCTGGACTTTCCGGTCGATACTTTGCGCACAGAAGTTCCGCGTGCCGTGCAGTTACCCGAGTTGTTCGACAGTCGCGTATCGCTCCCACCACCCCCGCATCCTGCACAGGTGCAGTCCGCGATCGACCTGCTGTGGACGGCGCGTCGGCCCTTGTTCATCACGGGTCGCGGCGCACAAGGTTGCGGGCCTGAGCTGGCTACTTTGTTGACGCGCCTTGGCGCGGCTTATTTGGATACTGGAGAGAGCCGCGGTCTGGTTGCTGATGAACATCCCAGTGTGGTGGCCGCTATGCGCGGTACCGTCATGGGGCAAGCCGATCTGGTGGTGACCATCGGACGCCGGCTCGATTTCCAACTCGCCTATGGATCACCCGCGGTGTTTGGTGACGCGAAATTCCTTCGCATCGCGGATTGTGCTGCCGAACTGCGTGACAATCGCCGCGGCGACCTGGGCATGCTGTGCGATCCCGCGCTTGCACTGCAGGCGATACTGGCTGCCGCGCCTGTCCGTGCGCCATTCACGGATCTCAACTGGGCCAAGGACCTGCGCGAGCAGCATCTCAAGCGATCCGAGAAGCTGTCTTCCAGCATGCGCGTCGCGCCTGCTGGCTCGGACGGACGCATGCACCCCAATCGCGTACTGGCTGCCTTGCGCGAGGCTTTGCCCGCTGATGCCATCGTGGTTGCTGATGGTGGCGACTTTCTGAGCTTTGCGCGAGTCGGATTGCCCGCAACGACCTACCTGGATCCGGGTTCGCTGGGTTGCATCGGCATCGGAACGGCGTTCGGTATTGCCGCGAGCCTGGTGCATCCGCAGCGTACCGTGGTCGTGGCGACTGGGGACGGTGCCTTCGGCTTCAATGCGATGGAGATCGATACGGCGGTCCGACATCGCGTACCGATCCTGATCATGGTCGCCAACAATGGCTCGTGGGCCATCGAGGTACGCGACCAGCAAGAAACGCACGGCAAGGTGATCGGCACCCATCTACAGTTTGCTGATCACGCCGCGATGGCACGAGCCTTTGGGCTGCACGGCGAGCGTGTAGAGCAGGCTGATCAGTTGCCAAGCGCGATCGCACGCGCCCTGGCTGAACTTGCCAAAGGCCGCCCAGCCCTATTGGACGTGGTGGTCACGCCCGAGGCCGCATCGTCGGATGCGAAATCGGGCCTCGCCTGGGTTCCCGACCTGCAACCTCTCGGTGCCTGGGACGAGGCTGAGCGAAAGTGGCGTGCGACGTCGTTCTGATCGCATCTTCGATTACGATCTGCTCATGAAACCATTGCAGTTCGCGCCCTCGCTGGTCGAGCAGGTCCACAAGTCGATCTTGTCGGACATTACCACGGGCAAGTTGCCTTCGGGCGCACGGATCATTCAAGAGCAGATTGCACAGGAGCTAGGTGTCTCGCGACAACCGGTGCAACAGGCGTTGACCCTGTTGCGCAAGGAGGGTGTGTTGCGGGATGCGCCTGGGCGAGGGCTTCTGGTCGCGCCTTTGGACCTCGAGCATGTCCGCAATATGTACGATGTGCGAGCCGTCATCGAAGGCCTCGCGTTTCGAAAAGCTGCTGAAAACGCCGATAGGCTTGCTCCCGACAAGGCTGCGGCCCTGATGCGTGCCGGCCGTAAGGCTGCTAGCAGTGGCTCAGTCGGCGCAATGATTGCAGCGGATATGGCATTTCACCATTACATCTACACACTATCGGGCAATCCGCTGGTCGTGCCAACGATGGAAACGCACTGGACGCAGGCCCAGCGTGTTATGGGTCAAGTGCTGCTACGCGAGCACAAGCCGCGCGACATTTGGAACCAGCACGAAGCCTTGCTTGATGCGGTGAGCTCAGGTAAAGCAGCGCTTGCCGAGCGCCTGGCTCGTCAACACATCACCGAAGCTGCTGACTTCATGATAGAGCGACTACAGACCGAGGCGTAACTTGGGTTGAGGGGCAAATTAGCCGCTATCAATTCCGCGTTGGAGTTTTCGATATTGACAGCTCCCTCGAGCTTCTGTTGTGATGTACGGTGCCCACATAGGCCTTGACCCACTGCCGAGGAAATCTGATGAGTTCATTGACCGCTGCTACTGCTCCACTTGACACCACGCGTCTTCGTCCAGCCCGATTTGTCCATGTGGTCTATCGTACTCACCGATTTGACGAGATGATCGCTTGGTATCAGAAGGTTTTGGGCGCCAAGGTCCAGCACTATAGCCCGGTGATTGCCTTTGTCACCTACGATGAGGAACACCACCGAGTTGCGTTCTTAAATTTATCGATCATCGAGCCCGAAGGCCCCAAGGATAGACGTGATCGTGTGGGTGTCGATCATCTGGCCTATACCTTCAATTCTCTTCGGGAGTTGATGGAAAACTATGCTCAACTCAAAGCAATGAACATTTTGCCTTACTGGAAATTGCACCATGGGATCACCATATCGCTTTATTACGGCGATCCCGACGGCAACAGAATGGAATTCCAAGTCGATGTGTACAAAACCAACGAAGAGGCCAATGCCTTCATGCAAGGCCCAGGTTTTGCAGTCAACCCAATTGGTGTTGAATTTGACCCTGATGAGTGGTTAGCGCGCTTGCGTTCCGGAGAACCAGAGGCCAATTTCTTTGAGCGTACCGTACACTTGCCTGTGGCACCTTTGAGAAATCCTTGAGGGTTTTCTCTGTCGCTGATAAAGGCTAATTCGAAGCCTTGCCGCCTGACCCAATCCTGTCACTGTCAGTGCATCACTGTATTGACCCAGTCATTTAAGCTCAGAAAAAACCATTCAGCACTTACTCAGTCGGGACATCCCAACTGATCAGCCAAGTTAATCAAGTGTTGGGCGTGGATATCATTGCCCGCCTGCGGTGAAACGTCCTTGGGTCGGGCGCTTCCAAATTCCAGCGGACGCTCGATGTATGCGCTATGAAGACCACACCGCCGAGCCGCTGCGAGATCGTCATGGTGGGCGGCCACGAGCATAACTTCGTCAGGCTTGACATCAAACACGTTGGCGACGCCCAGATAGGTGGCCGGGTCGGGCTTGTAGGCCCGGAAGACTTCAGCGCTTAACAAGCAATCCCAGGTCAGGGAACCGTTTTTCGCAAGTTCGGTCAGCAGCCCCAGATTTCCATTGGACAAACTGCATGTGGTGAAGCGCTGTCTGAGTCGGCGTAGACCAGGTGCACTGTCTTCCCATGGACGTAGCCGGTGCCAAGCCAGGTTCAAGTGCTGTCGCTGGGATTCGTTCAGGTTTTGCAAGCCAAATTCCGGCAGGATGGTGTCCAAAATCATGCGGTGTAAATCGTCGATGCGTGTCCAGCCCAACTCGCCTGACCGTACCCGTTGCATAGCCGGTTGATAGCCTGCCCGCCAGGCCAGAGCGAAAGCATCACCATCGACACCCGGCACCATGCTCTGGATCTCCCGCTGAATGCTGCCATGCCAGTCCACGACTGTTCCAAAGACATCGAACGCCAACACCTTGACTTGCGAACTCAGGGGATGGATTTGGGTCACGAAATCTCCTTCAAGTTAGGAAGCGTTAAAACACTCAAGCTAAGAGGGGGGCGTCGGGGTTGATCCTGCCTAACAACCATGCTACTTGATCCGAGGATCTTCCGTTGAATTCGTGAACTTTCGCCGATATTCCCTCAATGCTTGTGGGTGCTGTGATCGTGAGCTGAGGTGGGCTGCCGGGTGGAAATCGATCGAGCCACCTGTACAGTTCCTCGCATGCCCGCCTCGTAGTGTCCTGGCACCAAGCAGGCCATCTCCAACACCACTTCTTGGGGGAAATGAACCACCAATTCACCGGTTTCACCGGCTTTCAAATCGATGGAGATGCCGCCGGCGTGAGCATGATGATCGCTGACGCTTTTTTTCATGGCCTCGGCATGTTCACGAATGTCGCTGCTGGTGCCTAGCACCAACTCATGAGGAACTTTGCCTTCGTTACGGACCACAAAGCGTATCGTTTCTCCAGCCTGAATTTGCAAGGTGTCGGGCGTGAAACGCATCGAGTCGTTCATGCTGATCTCAACACTTCGGCTGACGATCATGCCGGTCAAGCCACTCGAAGCGTCATGATGTGACGGATCTATCGTTGCACTGCTGCCGTGTGCATGAGTTCCCAGGTACTCAGGATGCTGTTCTAGCCATTGCCAAGCCCCGTAGCTGCTCAAACTGACCACAACACCACCGATCACGGTGTAATAGGTGCTGGATTTTTTCCATCGAAAAGCTCCGTTGAGGGCCATGGCCACGACAGAAATCAAAAAGCCCAGCGGAACCACCCACGAACTGCGAGCGGGCGAATCTGGAAAGTGCTGTAAGCCGCCTGTGAAAAAGCCCAGGCCTACGGACAGTAAAGCTCCCAGCACAAGGGTGTGAAGCAGGTTAGACTGTGGTTCGTCGGAACCGTCTGAAAGCCGATGTTCCATCGTTGCACCCAGTACGAAGAGCAGCACACCCACAGCGGCCGTCCACAAGGAGCGTTCGCCACTGAAAAACCCGTGATTGACAGCCCCAGAGATAAAACTGATGCCGCTGTATTTCAACAGCATGGCTCCATGGTGAAGTTGAAAGTTGGTGTTCATAGGGTGCACATTCAAAGATCCAAGTTGATAGAGGTTGCCATAAGTTCAAAAAGCTTACGATCAATGGAATTTCATGGGTTGGCCTCAGACAAATCCCTGTAGATTCAGTGGTTGCAAATGTGATATTTGGCTTTACGGTTGGTTCAACTATCGCGCAGTCAAGACAACACGAGGCGATACCTGACGATAGAGCTGACTCACTGTTGCACACTTTTACCCAAATTTGCAAAAACCCCCAATTTTTATACCCACATAGCGATATTCTCAACCCATGTATCGCCACCCAGTTGCCCAGTCTGAATGAGACAACTTCGCCAAATCTACCGCTTGGCTAGGCTGGAACTTCTGTCGGTTTTTTCTCAAACCCAATGGCTGGTGACGACCTGTGTGGTAGCGGTGATTCCGGCTATGTACTTGCTGATTTATCTGTCAAGCATGTGGGATCCTGCTTCGCATACCCGGTCTTTACGCGTCGGGCTTGTCAACCAGGATAAGGGCTACGCCTACCGAGATCAGATGGTCACCATGGGGGGCGAGTTGGTGTCGCGCCTGATGCGCAAGGCTGATCTGGGCTATTTTCCGCTGGCGACCCCAGACAAGGCACGAGAGCTTGTGAGGTCGGGTGAATTGGCATTTGCCATCATCATCCCGCCAGATTTCTCCGCGTTGGCATTGCCTGCCCGCATGGCTGATGAAGGGCGACTGGAGATATACGCCTCGGCTGGGAACAACTACCAAACCTATTTGATCGCTAAAAAATATGCCGAGGAACTGGATGCTGAACTCAACCAGGCCTTGAACGAGCAACGCTGGAAATTTGTTTTAACCTCTTCGATAGCCAGCAACGACTTGTTCGAACTCAAGTCTGCGCTGACCAAAATACAAACTGGAACGCAGGAGTTGAATACTGGACTGCAATCGGTCCATCGAAACAGCGGCCGAATAACTCAGGGTGTCTCGCAGTTGAGCGACGAGGTGAACAAGCTGACCACGGGTAGTCAGCAAGTCGCACAGTCTCTCAGAAGCATGGAGGTTGCATTGCCGCCTCCCGAAGACGTTCGTCGGTTGCGCATAGGCGCAGAAGAATTGGCGGCTGGGCATCTCGAATTTGACAAGGCCTTGGGCAACTTGCACGCGGGCAGTGTGCGCTTGTACCAGGGGGTGGATCAATTCAAGCAAAGTCAATCGAGTGTTCCATTTTTTTCTACCGGCCTTCTTGAGGCCATTGATCCCCTTCATACCGGCTTGCATGATTTGAGGGAAGGTATTGTTAAAGCTCAGTCAGGGCATACGCAGCTGACCACGGGATCAGAGTCGATTCGTGATTCGGTCAAAACATTGGCCTTTGGTGTTCGTGATCTGCGCGCGGGGTTGCGCCAGATGATTGTCAAATTACCTGAAAACACACAATTCGCTCAACTGGGTCAAAGTGCAACAGACCTCGCCTTAGCGCAATCGCAACTGGAACATGGGCTGACGAGACTCAGCGATGGCGGTGTCTTTCTTCAGTCGTCAACCCAACTCTTGTTGAACAGGATGCCAACCCAAGTCAACCTGATTGAGGGTAGCCCGGAAGGGCTGGCTCATTCGGTGGTGTCTGAATTGAAAGTGGTGTCTCAGGTCAATCATCTAGGGGCTGCGATGGTGCCCAACGTGATCCCAGTGGCGATCTGGCTAGGCGCTGGAATTGCTGTATTTTTGATACGGGGTCGGCATATTGCGTTGCTTGCTCGGCATTACAGCAGTGGCGCTAAGTTGTTGGGAAAAGCAGTGGTGCCCCTCTGTGTTGTGGGGTTGCAGTCGTTGTTATTGATGGCCTTGTTGATGCTATGGTTTGGCCTGCAGGTGGATCATCTGCTCGCCTGGATCAGCTTGATTCTGTGTACCGCCATTTCTTTTGTGTTTGTGCTGCTGATGTTCATCAGGTTGACTGGCGACCTGGGAAAAGCCCTGGCGATGCTGTTGCTCGCCTTACAAATTTCCGCATCAGGTGGGGTAGTTCCTATCGAACTTAGCAGCGAATTTTTCTCGACCCTCAGTCCGTGGTTACCCATGACCTGGGTGGTGCAAGGACTCAAGGCTGCGATGTTCAGTGCATATGCAGGGGATTGGCTGAGGCCGTTGCTCCAAACCTTGGCATTGACGGTGATTTGCGCCTTGATCACGATGACAGTAGGCCGCTGGCAGTATTGCCGCGTGAGTCGCTTGCGTCCCATGCTAGATCTATGAGGATACTGGCGAAGTTAAATGCCAATCCCCTCTGCACGCTATCGAATGAATCGGAATAGGGCTGGTTGATCGAGGGTTTGGACCATCCACGATCACAGGTCGATATCGTCCAGACCTGGCAATCCAGCAAGGTCGCCCGACTCCAGCCAGCCCTCTATACCCTGCTGCAACAGTGAACCCGCAACCACGCCGAGCGCAGTGCTGGCGATGAGGCTGGGATTCAAAAATTGTTGCGCGGGTGTTGCGACAGTCGCTGGCGGTAGAGCCTGGTCCTGGGTATTTTGGGAAGACAGCCGATTCAGTGCTTGCTGCGCAATCAGCAAGCGCTGCACCAAAATATACAAAGCATCGGGTTGACGCGTGCAGGCTTGCACAATCAAGGCTTCTGCCACCGGATCCTTGTTGGTGACTCGGACTTGAATCAGGTCGTGAAGAAACCCTTGCAACAGTTCTCGTTCGTCGAGTGTCATAACGGCTTTCAGCGGTTGGTAAGACTTCAATGTTGAATATTACCTTGTGTTCGAATTGGCTGAAAGATCAGGGGGCCAGAAATCTGATTTCTGGGTCAAAGCATTCAATCAGAGGGGGCGGCGCATCAGGGGCCTGGGTTGACAAATAGTTTCGAATGAAGGGGGCAGGTTCCCATGGCGATGTGTAACCACTCCAAATGGCATGGGAGACGATAAGGGGCTCGTCTTTGGCAGGCTGTAATAGAACCACTGCAGGAAGCAGATCTTCAAATTCAACCTCAGCCAGGGCCCAATTTTGCAGGGACCACAGTGACCTGATCTGTGCAGAGTTTGAACCCGGCGGGCTGTAATTTTGTATCAACAGTTCAATGGCCAGATACTGAGCTGACTTGGGCGGGATGTGAGTCACATGCTCACAATTTCTGGTGAGCTTGTTCCATTTGTCATGGACGATGCCCAGCACATCGATTTCCTGCTCATCGACGACCCACACATATCCATGGTCTTTTTCTCGCCAAGACATATGGTTCAACAGAACGCCTAAGCCTACGATCAACAGCAGGTAAAAAGACGCTCTCTTGGTCATGATGACGCTAGAGATGGTTAAAAATTAAAGGCAAGCTGTGCGTCAGCGCTTGCTTTGCCTGCCTTGGACGTCGAACGACTGCGTGACGATTGGCGAGATGCATGCTTGTCGATCACCGATTTTTTACCCGCTTTGACCTCAGCGGATTGTCGTCGCTCGTGCAGTCGTTGCTTGGCTTCTCGGGTGGCTGTTGCCAGATTGACGATGGGCGGTGTGGTGTCAATCAGATGACCTGCAGGGACTGGCACGTGTGCTGGCATTCGCCATGGCTCAAACAACCAGGCGTCGGGCACATGACGCATTCGAGGCAACCAGCGTTTGACAAATCTGCCGTGTGGATCGTGGTCTTGTGCTTGCTTGATGGGGTTATACACGCGTGTCGTGTTGATCCCTGTCGTGCCAGATTGCATTTGCATCTGACTCCAGTGAATGCCGGGTTCGTAGTCTAGAAACTGGGTGGCCAGCCATTCACCAACCGGTCGCCAATGTAACCACAGGGGGTAAGCTGCGACGGATACCAACATGGCTCGCATGCGAAAGTTAAGCCAGCCTGTTTCTCGCAGCATGGTGACGCAGGCATCGACCATAGGCCAGCCAGTTCGGGCTTCTTTCAGTGCCTCAAAGTGTTTGGGGTTGAAATCGTTTTCGCGAAGATCATCGTATCCTCGATGCATGTTGGACCATTCAATCTCGGGCTCGCTCTCGAGTTTTTGAATGAAGTGGCAATGCCAATACAGTCGGCTGATAAAAGCGCTCAAGCCGGCACGATGGCGACTGGCCTGTGGTGGAAGATGCTCCATGTGCGCCCGTGTTGATTGCACCACTTCCCGCATGCTGATACAGCCATAGGCCAAATAGGCCGACAGGCGAGAGCAACTGTCCGGGGCTGACAATGGTGACGAAATACCACCTCGGTAGCCTAGGCTTCGAGCGTGCAAAAAACTGTGAAGTGTGCTCAAGGCAAGCGTTCGACCGCCGTGCTGCCTCAAGGGAGGGTTATGCTTGAGGTGAGGTGGCGTGAGCATCAGCAAGGGTGTGTCAGAAGGTCGAGACCAAAAAGTCAACGACTCAGGGCTTCTGATCGCGCAAGCCATGTGCTGTTCCCATGCGCTTTTCCACAGGTCACGGGATTTCAGTCTTCGAACAACGCCAAATTGCGGCAATTCGTGCCAGTTAACCTGATGATCTTTGCACCAAGCTGCGACCTGTCGATCGCGCTGGTACGTAAAACTGTTGCCCGTTTCTTCGTGGGAGTACATGCCGGAAAATGGTGCAGCCTGCCACAGGCGGGTCAATACCTCGGTGACCTCCCCATGATGAATCTCAATGCTGCCACCTAGGGTGCGCAAATGCGCATCCAGCACGTGCAAGGACTCGCGAATGAATTCAAAGTGTTGCAGTGCTGCATCCGGCTGTCGCCACAGTTCAGGCTCGACGATGTAAACGCACCGCACGGGACCTATCCGCGAAGCCTCATCAAGCGCCGCATGATCGTGCCAGCGCAAGTCGCGCTTGAACCACACCACCGAGTAGGTCATGGTAACGACTTGACGGATTTGTTGTGACGACAAGCCTCCGAGCAGTAGAGCACTTGATCCCAGTTTTTAGCCCAATGCTTACGCCATGTCATTTCTCGTCCACAAGCTTTGCAAGGCTTGCTGGGTAAGCTTTGTTTGTTACCCTTAAAGCGGGTCTTTTTTGTCACGCCAGTACAACTCCATGGTGTAGTCCGAATGATCAAATGCGACTACATTTCGCACAATACTAGCTCACTGTGTCATGTTTCATCGGAGCGTTTAAGATCACACTATCAATAATACAACTGACCTTATTTAGCCGTCATCATGACCCCTTTATTCTTTCGCATCAGTTAACCAACAACACTCATGGAGTCCTGATGAATGATGAACGCTGCTGTGGGACAGGAACCTGCATCATCAATGCTGAAGGCTACTGCTGGTGTGGTCAGCAGTGGGATGGCGAAAAAATGTGTTTTCCTAGACAAGAAAGCACCCCTGACTCACAAGAGGTCAACGAAGACGTGATCTCAAGTCCGCCCCATCATTGATTACCAAGGTCATGAAATTCCATGGTGAACTGTTCAAACTGGTCAAATGGCTATTTCAAAAATAGGATAAGCTCACCAAATAATTCAAGGAGACCCCCATGCTGACTCGCCTACTGCCCCGAAGCTTGATACTGGTAGCGACCATGTGGCTGGCTGGTTGCGCCACCACCCCTAGCGGTCCTGGCTGGACCACGTTGATCGACGGAGAGCAGGGCTTGGCGAATTGGACTGTCATCGGAGACGCCAATTGGCGCAGTCAGGACGGCACGGTGATGGCTGACAAGGGAACGGCGGGATTCCTGGTCTCTCCGGCCAGTTATCAGGACTTCACCGTTTACGCTGAATTTTGGGCGGCGACGGACACCAACAGCGGGATCTTCATTCGGGCACAAAACCCGTCCAAAATTGCCGCCGACTCATCCTATGAAGTCAATATCTGGGATATTCGACCCGATCCCAGCTACGGAACCGGCGCGATCGTCAACTTCGCCAAGGTTCCTGTGCCGTTGGTCAACAAGGCGGGTGGCCAGTGGAACACCATGGAAGTCACCGCGAAGGGCTCCATGATCACGGTCAAACTCAATGGCGTGGTGACGAGTACCTTGAACGACAACAAGTTCACCCGCGGCCCGATTGCGCTGCAGTTTGGCCCGGGAGTGAACAATGTCACCGGCGGTCCCATCAAGTGGCGCAAGGTGATGATCAAACCTCTGTGAACACCAGTTTCTCTGCTGAGGAACTCGGGATAGCGCCATCACTGAAATTGTGATGGCGCTGCGATCACTCCACCAATTTCAGGAACACCCGACCGCCCTCAATTTTGACGGGCCATGATTTCATGGGTTCTGTGGCTGGCCCACAGGTGACAGAGCCGTCACGTACATCGAACAATGCCTGATGGAAGGGGCACTCCACCAGATGGCCATCGACGAATCCGTCACAGAGTCTGGCATTGCCATGGCTGCATACGTTGTCGATGGCGTAGACGCCATCGACGAGCTTGAACACAGCGATGTCATGGCCCTCGGGGGCGACAGCTATGCCAGCACCTTCAAACAAATCGGCCTCGGCGGCCACGTCGGTCCAAGGGCTCATGGTCAGATGGGATAGATGATGGAGTTGGGAATCATTTCGCTGTCGAATACGCACAGACGCTCAGCGAATTTCAAGCCTTCAGCGGTGTGCACGATGGTGTCAATATAGCGGCCGACATTGAACACGGTGCTTTCCTGGTCGAGCTTGGTGCGGAACACGGCGTAGTTGGCCTCGCTGTGTATACGGCCGTTCACAACCTGGCGTACGATCGGCGCTCCCACCACGTGCCGTTGGTAATACGGATCGTGGTAAATCGTTTCGCTGATGCCATAGACGCGGTCCTTGAGCATGCCCTTGCTGGTGAGGGACAAGGTGGCCAGAGGAAAGCCCCGCTCGTGGTTCTCACGTGCTTGCAATTTGTACACGCATTCATCTATAAAAAAATCGGGCCACAAGTTCCAATGGCCACTGTCTACTGCGGCGGCGTAGTCGGCATAGAGCTGCTGGATGCCAAACCAGGTTTGCATGTCCACCATCATCAGTCCTCCATGACCTTGCGCCAATAGTCATACATCCCGCGAATCAGCGTTTCCGTCACCATGTGATCCGTCTCGACCACATCGCGACCGCCCAATTCGGCCAGGGTGCGGTGATGCGGTTTTGTTTCGAAAGCACGTTGTGAGAATTCAATGACCTCGCCATCGTCAGCCGAGACAAACCCAGCTGGCCCGAACAGATTGGCTTGACGCAAACGACGCTCAGTCATCTCCGCACTGTCGTCCTCAAAGCCGAAGTGGGTCCAGACAAAGTCAAAGGCGCCGTGTCCATCCGGCTGGATATGGCGCGTGGACACACTGTTGACTTGTTGCTGAAAGATGACGCTGGGAAAGAGCGTCATCATGACAGCTGTGGGCACTTGATCATCCATGCGCCACCAGTCTTCGGGCACGATTTCCAGAAAGCTCGGGTCATGGAGTTGCATGCTGCCTTTGAAGCTGCTGACTTGTGTGACCTGAGAAGAGTCGCCGGTGGCCTGTCCTGATGAGCCGCGGGTGGAAATCATGGCAGCATGGCGGTGGTGAGCGTCCATGCGCAGTTCGGATTTGTTGTCGGCTCGCCAGAGCCCGAAAGTGACAAACCAGGTATGCAGCAGTCCAGGGTGGTAGGGGTCCTTGATGTTTTCCTGCATCAGCTTCCAGTTGCCCGGAATACGCTGGCGGTTGTACCCCAGCAGGGTGAGCTTGCGACCATTGAAGAGACGGTCAAAGTAGCGCAGGATGGTTGGGCCCATGAAGTCTTCGAGTGACTCCACCTGGTGGTCGAAGGAGGCAAACACCACGCCCCCCCGCGAGGCCACCTTCAAGCGGTTGAGTCCATGGTGCTTGGGATCGAAGTCGGCGGGCATGCCGCCGTTGACCTTGCCATCTTGCCGTACACCACGACGAAACGGCACACCCTGCAGCGTGCCGTCCAGGGCATAGCTCCACTGGTGGTAGGGGCAAACCAACTCCTGTTTGTTGCCATGACGCTCGCGGCAGAACGCCATGCCGCGATGCGCACAAACGTTCTCCACCACATGAATCTGACCGTCCTGGCCGCGGGTCAAGATGACCGAGCGCTCTCCGATGGATGTGCGCTTAAAGTCGCCCGCATTCGGGATCTCGGCTTCCAGACCAACATAAGACCAGTGCCCCTGGTAGAAGAAACGGTCCAGTTCTTTCTGGTGGCTGTCTGGGTTGGTGTAGACGGCAAACGGGATGCGGCTGGTGTCAGTCCGTTCCCACCGAATCGGGTGCTCTTGCATGCTACCTCCTGAACATGGAGGTGAATCATCCCGTGATTGCGGTATTTAGTAAATCGAATTACATTTATATTGTTTATTCGAAAATCAAATAATAATGGATATCGCCAAGCTCGACCTGAACCTTCTGGTGGTTTTTCACCACCTCCTGTTGCACAAGCGTGTGTCAGCAGTTGCCCGCGCCCTGGGAATGAGCCAACCTGCGGTCAGCAGTGCGCTGGGACGGTTGCGCAGCAGTGTGGGCGACGAGTTGTTTCTGCGCACGCAAGGCGGCATGGAGCCCACCCCCTATGCGCTGCAATTGGCAGAGCCGGTGGCCTTGGCGCTCGATGGGCTGCAGCAGGCCTTCAATGTGCGGGCAGCATTTGACCCCGCCCAGAGCGAGCGCAGTTTCACCATCGCGATGACCGATGTGGGCGAGATGTACTTTCTGCCGGTGCTGGTCGATGCACTGTCATCCATCGCGCCGGGGGTCACGCTGCGGGTGGCCAGCGCCACGCAGCCGTCGCTCAAGGAGGACATGTCCTCAGGCCGCGTGGACTTGGCCATGGGCTTGTTGCCCCATCTGCAAGCAGGCTTTTACCGGCAAGCCCTGTTTCGGCAAAAGTACATTTGCCTGTTCAGTCAATCGCACCCCTTGGCAAAGAAAGCCAGATTGAGTCTGGCAGCATTCGCCGAGGCTGAGCATGTACGAATCGTGGCAGCTGGAACAGGCCACGGGCGCGTCGACGTGGCGCTGGAGCGGAAGAAATTGCACCGTACATTTCGGTTAACGGTGCCTCACTATGTGGCCTTGGGCGATGTGCTCAGGCACTCGAACCTGATTGCCACGGTGCCAGAGCGGTTTGCGGACCGCATAGTCAAACCCTTTGAGTTGGTGAAACGGGAATTACCGATCGAGGTGGAGGACAGCGCCATCCATCAGTGCTGGCATGGCCGCTTGCACCGCGATCCAGGCCATGTGTGGATGCGGCAGTACATCAGCCAGCTATTCGGAGATGGCAAAACGCCTCACGATGAGTTGCTCCTCTGAGGGCACAACATCAAAACGTTCGCGAATGACTGGGCATGTCAACCTGGGTAGTGGTGCCAGTGACCCAGTGATTTACACTCCACGGTGTGACAGCACACACACCAGCACCTATCAATTCATTTTATGGCTCAACAATACCGGTGATGGGGCAATACACTGTCACCACCATGTATGGCCTGTCTGCTAACGATGACATTTCGCAGTAGGAACGTATGAACCCCAGGATGAACCAGTGCCTGGAAACTTTGCTGGATAACGACTATGAGCGTCTTAGGCCGTATTTGAGCTTGGTATCGCTGAAATCCCATGAAGTGTTGTACGAAGCGTTTTCACGGCCGGACAAGCTGTATTTCCCCATCAATGCCCTGATTGCAATCAGAAAAGACACGCCTGATGGGTTGTCCATCGAGACAGCGACTGTTGGCTCGGAGGGCCTCATTGGGCTGGCGGGTGTGACGGGGCACTCTTACTTTCATGCCATCGTGGCTGAGCCTGGATTGGCATATCGACTAGACCGTGATCATCTGCAGGGTTTGATGGATCAGCACCCCATGATCACCCAAATGTGCATGCGGGCCGCTCAGTTGGTTATCCGAAAAATTGCCATGGAATTGCTGTGTACCCACTACCATCAAATCCCTCATCGCTTGTCCAGATGGATTCTTACGCGACATGACTACCTGCTGGCCAATGACCTGCAAGTGACCCATCAGGCCATCTCGGACTCATTGGGTATCAGGCGCGAGGCGGTCACTCTCACGCTGGCCCAATTACAGGGTGTCAGCGTGTCGCGAGGTCATCTGAACATCACGGACCGTGCTGCGCTGGAACATCAAAGTTGTGAGTGTTATTTTCAACTCAAGCAAGTGCATCCAAGCCAAATATCCCTGGCGTTTTAGTCATCGTTCCGTTAGCCAGCAGTCGATCAAACGGCACAGTATGTCTTGATGGGGGTTGGCCGAGCCTAACCATGTTAGGCCGAACTACCCCTGTGTTGAATCAAGCCGCCATCAAACGCTGTCTGGCATCGCTCAGGCAGTCTTCAACACTCGGGTGTGGGCCAGAGTAAGCCGCCCACAGCGTACCCCGTGGGGGCTTGTCTTCAAAAGAACTGGTGATGCCCATCGACTGGAGTGCCTGATGCATGGCCATGGCCAGTTGGGCATCTACGCCGTACAGACTTTGCAGACGACCCTGGACCGTGATTCGAACTGTGTGTCCATAGCGACCCCGCACAGCCTCAAAACGGTCGATTTGACGCACCTCAACACGGGTGATGGCAGACTGAACTGCATGGCGAATCAAGAAGTGCTGGTCAGTCAGGACCCAGACGCCAGCACCTGACATCACCACTCGGCCTGCGATGTAGGCTTTCAATACCTCTCCCGGTTGCATCTGCTGGCGCAAGGCGTCGACATCGGCGCTGGAGAGTTTGAGTCGCGCATCCGGGTTGTGTCCCTCGATGAGGAACTCGGTCAGCTTGCCGCCATGAATGAATGAGTTGAGAAAAGACATGGTGTGAAAAAAGAGTGAGAAGGGAATGTACCTAATTCGCCATTCCCATGCCCGCAGTCGGCTATTGAGCTATCACACAGTTGTCGACTCACTCAGCGGTTTTGATCAGCCACTTCGCCCCAGCATGGCATGCAGCAACACATTGCAACCTGCGGTGATCTGCTCGGGTAAGACATCCTCGATCTCGTTGTGGCTGATGCCATCTTTACAGGGAATGAAGATCATGCCTGTGGGGGCCAGGCGTGCGGCGTAAACGGCATCATGACCCGCGCCGGACACCACAGGCATGTGGGTGTGGCCCAGCATCGTGGCCGCCTGTTCAACGGCTTTAACGCAGTCGGGGTGAAATTGCTGAGCGGTGAAACTCACGACCAGGTTGAGGTCGATGGCCAAGCCGGTGCGCTGTGACAACGATCGCGCAAAGTCGCGTAGGTCTTGCGCCATCTGCTCCACGGATTCATCGGTGTGGTTGCGAAAATCAATCGAGAACTTGACCATGCCCGGAATCACGTTGCGGCTGTTGGGATGGACATGCACCATGCCCACGGTGCCGCGACCGTGGGGGGCATGCCGGTTGGCAATGGCCACCACTTCTTGCATCACGACGGTGGCCACTTGCAAGGCATCGCGCCGCAGCCCCATGGGGGTGGGGCCCGCATGGGCCTCCATGCCGTGCACCACGCAATCGAACCAGCGTTGACCCAGCACCCCTTGAACTACCCCGATGGTGACATTGGCATCTTCCAGTACCGGTCCTTGCTCGATGTGCGCTTCAAAATACGCGCCGATCGGGTGTTGCCCGGGTACTTCATCGCCCAGATAGCCGATGGCCACCAGCTCATCTTTCACACTGAGCCCTTGCGTATCGGTCGCCGCATAGGCATGTTCGAGGGTGAAGGCGCCGGCAAACACCCCGGAGCCCATCATGACCGGGACAAACCGCGAGCCTTCTTCATTGGTCCAGACGACGACCTCCAGGGGGGCCTCGGTTTCAATGCCGTGGTCATTGAGGGTGCGAATCACTTCCAGGCCAGCTAGGACACCATAGTTGCCGTCAAACTTGCCCCCGGTGGGCTGCGTGTCGATGTGACTGCCCGTCATCACCGGAGCCAGGGCAGGGTTGCGGCCGGGCCGGCGCATGAAAATATTGCCAATGCGGTCTACCGTGACCTGAAGACCCAATTCACGTGCCCAGTGCACGACCAGATCGCGGCCCTGACGATCCAGGTCGGTCAACGCCAACCGAGCGACTCCCCCTTTGGGGGTGGCACCAATCTGAGACAGAGTCATGAGCGAGTGCCACAACCGTTCGCCATTGATACGTAAATCTGCCAACTGAACCGTGGTCTCTGTCATGGGGATCTCCTCGTGGGACGGACAAGTGAAGGATCGGATTCGGACTATTATGGCGAGTTATGAATCACCAGAATTTGCGTGCAAGTTTGTCTGAGGGGCTGATGTTGAGCGCTCAACCGCTGGACAGCCTTGAGATGGCGCCGTATGGCTGGGTACTCGATATTGATGCCGCATTTGCGGCCCATCAGGGCCAATCGATCAATGCGGGAACCAGTCGTCGGACTGACATGCCGGGGAGCTTGGCGCTCGATGATCAGGGGGGGCGCCCACTGGTGTGCGTGTTCCGTGCCGTGGCCCAGGCCGCATCCGGCCCTTGGCAATCGCTGGAACGTCATCGCCTGGGGACTCAAACCTTTGTCCCCCTGGCAACCCGAGCCCCATCGGTGTCGACCACGTCTCGCACGGTCTGCGTCTTGCTGGTCGCCTTGGGAGACGATGCGCCCGATGAGCGCACCCTCAAGGCGTTTTGTGTCAACAACCAACAGGCCTTCACACTCAAACCCGGGATCTGGCATCATCCGCTCATTGCATTGCACGACAGCGATTTTCTGGTGATTGAGCGCTCGGCGGATCAAGTCGATTGTGAAGTCAGGTCCTTGCCAAGACCGGTGACGGTGAGCATGCCCTCCATGCCCACTTAAGGGAGGCGAGCACTCTGCGCTGGGGTAGGGGCGTGCGCCGTGTGCAGGCAGCGCACGACGTGGGTCTCGCTGCAACGTATCGCCTCGGGGCTGCTGTGCAGGCAGTCCTCGGTGGCCAGCGTGCAACGAGGGGCGAACGAGCACCCTGGGGGCAGGGCTGACAGATCGGGTGGGCTGCCTGCGATGGTGGCCAAGCGGGTGCCCCGGGCCAGCGCGCCGTGGGCCCGGCTGGCCAGCAGGGCGCGGGTGTAGGGGTGCTGCGGCGAGCGAATCAACTCCCGGGTGAGACCCTCTTCGACCAGACGGCCGGCGTACATCACGGCAATGCGATCCGCCACTTCAATCGCAGCACCGATATCGTGGGTGACAAAAATCACGGTCAACCCCAGATCCCGTTGCAACTCTCGCAGCAGCAGCAGAATCTGTATTTGAACCGTTGCGTCCAGCGCCGTGGTGGGCTCGTCAGCCAGCAGGACCTGAGGTCGGCAAGCCAGGGCCAGGGCAATCATGGCTCGCTGACGCATGCCTCCACTCATCTCATGGGGGTAAGCCGCCAAACGGCGCTCCGGGCTGGGGATCCGCACCCTTTCAAACAATTCGAGTGCACGCTGTTGCGCTTGTTGTGCCGTGACTGTGGGTTCGTGTCGCCGAATCGATTCCACAATTTGCGCGCCGATGGCGTACACCGGGTCCAGGGCCAGCAGCGGTTCCTGAAAAATCATGGAAGTCACGCGGCCACGGTGGTCGGCCAACTGGTGCGGAGACATGGCCATGACATCTTCGCCGCCGACCCAGATCTGACCGCTCATCTGCGTTTGCTTGGGGGGGTGCAAGCGCAACAGTGATCGTAGCGTCACACTTTTGCCCGATCCCGACTCGCCAAGCAAAGCCAGGACTTCGCCACGCCGGACCTGAAGGTCGACCCCGTTGACGGCGCGCACGGGTTGTCGTCCCCCGGTGAAGGTGACTTGCAAATCACGAATGTCGACGGCGATGTCGTGGTGAGTGCTCATGCCGGCTCTTTCAAGGTCGCTGGCGCGGCCAAGGTGTGACCACGACCAGGTTCAAACATGAGGCACGCCACAGCATGGCCCTGATGGGCGCTGCTCAGGACGGGAACTTGCTCGGCGCACACCGCTTGCGCCTTGTCGCAACGGGTGTGGAACCGACACCCAGATGGCGGGTTGATCGGGTTGGGAGGGTCGCCCGCCAGGGGCGGAGACTGCGTGCGCTGGTCAGGGTCCATGGTGGGCATGGAACTGAGCAGCGCTCGTGTGTAGGGGTGCCGAGGATGGTTGAACAGGTCTTCGCTGGCCCCAATTTCAACCACCTGACCCAGGTACATCACCATGACCCGATCGCTCATGAAGCGAACCACGTTGAGGTCATGGCTGATGAAGATGTAGGTGAGCTTGAACTCATCCTTGAGGTCGAGCAAGAGGTTCAGGACCTGAGCTTCCACCGATTTATCCAGCGCAGACACCGCTTCATCCAGGATGACCAGCTGTGGCTGGAGTGCCAGGGCTCGCGCGATGTTGACGCGCTGACGCTGCCCCCCTGAAAGCTCGTGGGGATAGCGCGCCGCAAAGCGGTGCGGCTCTAAACCCACCCGAGCGAGCAAATCGTGCGCCCGCGCAATCGCCTCAACGCGGGGCAACCCATGCACCTGGGGAGAAAAAGCGATCGAGTCCTCAATGGTCAGGCGAGGGTTGAGCGAGGCATAACTGTCCTGAAAAACCATTTGCGCCTGACGACGAAAGTCTTTCATGGGCAGGTCCCGTCCGCCTACCAGGGCCCCGTCATAGAGGATCTCGCCCCGATCAGGCGCCAGCAAGCTCATCAGCAATCGAGCGGTGGTGCTCTTGCCGCACCCGGATTCACCCACCACCCCCAGCGTTTCACCTTTCAGCACCGAAAAGTCGATGTCGTCCACCGCGCGCACCACGTCACCGCCACGCCCAAACAGTGGCTTTTTCAAGGGGAAGTGTTTGGTCAGCCCCCGAACTTCAAGAAGATGTTGGTGAGGTGACATGTTCACTGCTTGATTTCCATGGCCGAACGCAAACCATCGCTCAGCAGGTTGAAGGCAATCGAGGTGATGAAGATCATCGCCCCGGGCAGGGCCGCCACCCAGGGTTGTGTGTAAATAGCGGTTCGCAAAGTGTTGAGCATCAGGCCCCACTCAGGCTCCGGGGGCTTCACGCCCAGGCCCAGAAACGAAAGTCCGGAGGCCAGGATCATGGCCACAGCGATCAGGCTGGTGGCATACACAAAGATGGGGCCCAGCACATTGCCCAGCACATGTACCCGAACGATGGTGAAGGCACTCGCCCCGGAGGCGCGAGCTGCCTCAACAAAGTCCCGTGTTCGAATTTGGGTGGTCACACTTTCGGCGATCCGGGCAATGGGCGGGATGAACACCACGGTCAATGAGATCAGCGAATTGGTGATGCCTGCGCCCAAGGCACCTGACAGGGCGATGGCCAACAACACCGAGGGGAAGGCATAAAAGACGTCAATCGTTCGCATGATCACCGAGTTGATCGCTCCCCCTGCATAGCCTGCGGTGATGCCGATGATCGAGCCACAGAAAAATGCGCAAATGACGGGCGTGATGCCCATGAACAGGCTCAGACGCGCTCCCACCATCAGACGCGACAGCATGTCACGCCCCAGTTCGTCGGTCCCAAGGGGGAAATTAGGTGTGCCGATGGGCTTCAAGCGCGACAGCATGGACGATTTGTAAGGGTCGGCAGGGGTGATCCAGGCGCCCAACACCGCCAACAGCAGCAGTATCACAATCACAGCGGCAGCTGCCATGGCGACTTTGTCACGTGAGAGGCGATGCAGGACGTTTTGCCAATAGCCCGGCGATCGTTCAGCGACCGTCACTGCAAGCTGTGGCGAATTCAAGCGAGTACTGAGCAGCGACATGTCAGATCAGCCTCGGGCAATGCGTGGATCGAGCAGGGTTTGCACCATGTCCACCAGCAAATTCAACACAACAAAAAACATGGCCAGTACCAAAATTGTGCCTTGCAGCAGTGGCAGGTCGCGCTGGAAGATGGCCGAATTCAGCAAAAATCCTGTGCCAGGCCAGGCGAACACGGTTTCAATCAAGATCGAACCGCCCAGCAGGTAGCCCAGTTGCAAGCCCATGACGGCCAGCGCCGTGGGCGCCGCGTTTTTGACCACATGAGCCAGGATGCCCAGATCGGTGAGGCCCTTGGCACGCAGACCCATCACAAATTCTTGCGCCAGGATATCGGCCACCAACGCGCGAACCGTGCGCGAGATGATGCCCATGGGGATCACGCTCATGGTCATGGCAGGCAGCACCATATGCTGGATGTGTTCCCAATTCCATTGCCAGAGGTCCGAACCGCTGGGCCCTGCGCCGCTGGCGGGCAGCCACATCAGTTGAGACGAGAACACAATCACCATCACCATGCCCAGCCAGTAGTGGGGGACACTGACGCCCAGCACGGCTGTCAGCGAAGCGAGCTTGTCCACCCAGGAATTCTGAAAGTAACCGGCCACAAAGCCAAACAGACTGCCGAGAATGAATCCGATGAGCGTCGCCAACGCCGCCAGCCGGAGGGTATTGCCAACCGCCTTGAGCACTTCATCGAGGACGGGACGACTGGTAGCGATGGAGACACCCAGATCGCCTTGTAGAGCCCGGGCGATCCAGCTCACAAACTGCTCCGGGTAGGAGCGATCAAAGCCGTAGAGGGCGCGTAATTTCTGCTGCAGTTCCTGGGAGGCATCGGGCGGCAGGATGGAAACCAGGGGATCGCCCGGGGCCAGGTGCACCAGGGCGAAACACACCAGCGCCACCCCCAGCATGATGGGCATGGCGTAAATAACGCGTCGTATCAGGAATTCGATCATGAGAAACCCGACACGCCGATCCCTCTTCGGGTATCGGCGTGTGTGCAGTGATAGGAGATCAGTCGATCGACATCGGTGCGATATCGATGAACCAGCTGCGCGGCTGGACCACCCCCTTGACTTTGGCGCTCATGGCACGTGGGCCAACGTCATGGGCAATCCAGATGAACGGCGCTTCCTCGACGATGCGGGCATGCAGTTTGGCCAAGGCGGCGTCACGTCCACGGTCGTCGAAGGTGCTGCGTGCATCGGCGATGAGTTTGTCGAATTCATCGTTACCAAAATAGCCCCAGTTGTTGGAAACAGGCGGGAAGGTTTTGGTGCTGGTGAATCGAACCATGGCAAAGAAAGGATCCATGGCGGCAAAGCTCACGTTGATGGCGTGAGCGCCACGTGCCGACGCGTCCTTGGCGCCTTGACGCCAGTTGGTGAACAGCGTGTTCCATTCGATGACGTCAAACTCGATGTCAAAGTGGCAGGCCTTGAGGGACTGCTGAACGAACTCGTTCATGGGCAGTGGTTGCATCTGTCCAGAACCCGAGGCCGAGATCTGCACTTTGGCTTTCAGGGGCTTGCTGGCTGAGAAGCCGGCCTTTTGCATCAATGCCTGCGCTTCTTTGACGTCGTAACGGATGTCAAATTTCGGGTTGCCCCACCAGGGGTGACCAGGCGGCACGGTGCCTTTGGGAATGCCCATCATCCCGCCCAGCAATGTGCGCAATCCTTCGCGGTCCACACACAGGTTGGCGGCATGGCGTACATCTTTGCTCAACCAGGGTGAGCCCGGCGCAAAAGACAACTGCCAGGGCCACACGTGCGGCTGCGGGTTGCTGTAAATGCTGAAACCGCGCTGACGAATCTGAGCCATCGCATCGGGAGCCGGGGCTTCGATCCAGTCCACCTGGCCCGAGAGCAGGGCAGCCGTGCGAGAGTTGGCTTCGGGCATGGGCAGCATCACCACGCGGTCGACTTTGGGCCGACGCTTGGCATCCCAGTAATCCTTGTTGGCGACCAGTTCGAGTCGCTCACGGGGCACGAAGCGAGCCATCTTGAAGGGGCCCGAGCCGGCCGCATCGCTGGCAAATGCGGTCCAGGCAAGTTTGGATTTGTCAGCAGGCGTAGCGCCTTGTGCCGCGTCAAACTTCTTTTGCCAATGGCTGGGGCTGGCCATGAACAGGTTGGTCAGGTTCAGCGGCAAGAAGGAGTCGGGCTCGCTGGTGGTGAGTTCAACCGTCAGGTCATCGATTTTGCGGGCGCTGCGCAGGGTGGGCATGCGCGAGGCGGTGACGCCCACCTGGCTGGCGTCGAAATGCACAGCGTCTTTGTCCAGCACTTTCTGGACGTTCCAGACCACGGCATCGGCATTGAAAGGAGAGCCGTCGTGAAACTTCACGCCCGAGCGCAATTTGAAGGTCCACTTGGTCTTGTCGTTGGCATTGACCGACCAGCTGGTAGCCAGGCCCGGAATCAGCACGCTGGCTTTGTCCGCACTGGACAAGTCCCAGTGGGTGAGGGCATCGTACATGGGGATACCGGTGAAGCGGTTGCCTTCGAAACCTTGGTCGGGTTGTCCCAAGGTGCGCGGGATATCGGCCGCGGTCATGGCAATGCGGAGCACCTTTTCTTGTGCATAGCTGGGTTGCATCGTAGTGGCACCCACGGCAGCCACTGCCAGTACCAGCTGTAGGCCTTTGTTGGCCCATTGAGACGAAGGGATCATGCGTTTCATGGCGACTCCAGAAAAAGTGACTGACACAAACTTCGTTTGAAGCGGAATGGATGGGATCCAGGACCCATCCGTTCGTGGGCCAGGACCGAAAGACCACCCAGACGTTTGCAATGGTCATGCCATCCGGTGTGCGGCCTTTGGATCCAGCGCCTCAGAGCTCGAATCTCCACGCATCCCTCAGCGGTCGATGACATGAAGAAGAGGCGGACGATCCCGATGGGCAATCCATCGTGGTGCACGATACACCACTTTGGGGCGCGCTTCAATCGGATGGCACGATAGCCCCAGTTTTTGCACCACAATGTGCACGAAGCTGGCCCGGGGCCCTGGGCATTCGACTGCGTTGGGGCGTTGGTCTGCGCCGGGATGCACAATACACCGAAGTTGCTTATCGACCATGAAAACCTCAGACGACCGCACATTTCTGCTGATCAATCCCAACACCAATGCGGCCACCACGCAGCGCTTGCAGGACACCTTGCGCCCACAACTTCCCGCGGGTGTTCGTCTGGATGTTGTGACCGCCAGCTTCGGCTCGCATTACATCGCCTGTGAGTCCAGTCATGCCGTGGCAGCCCATGCTTGCCTGCAGTCTTGGGCTGACTACCGGCTGGCTCATGCTGGCCCTATCGACGGCGTGTTGATCGGCTGTTTTGGTGACCCAGGCTTGTTTGCCATGCGCGAGGCCAGCAGTTGCCCGGTCACAGGATTGGCCGAGGCTTCATTCATCCTGGCAGCCCAGCGCGGTGCATTTGCCATCGTGACCGGAGGCGAGCGCTGGAAGCCCATGCTGCAACGGTTGGCGAATGCCCTGGGTTACGGCCACTTGCTGCGCCACATTGAAACGGTTATCCCCAGCGGGGCAGAGCTGCAAGCTGACCCCGAGATGGCCCTGCGTTGCCTGGGCGATGCCTGCAAGCATGCGGCGGCCTCGGGCGTGGAGAGTGTCATATTGGGTGGCGCAGGGCTGGCGGGTTATGCGGAGGGCTTGCGTCACGACTGCCCCGTCCCACTGATTGACAGCGCTGAAGCGGGCCTGCAGGTCTTGCTCAATCGCCTCGCACCACCCGCCCCTCAGCCGAAGGATGGCTTTTATGCGCAGTGGCGCAACATGACGGCCATGCCCCTCTACGACGCTATCCTTCCGGTACTGATTGCAGGCCTGTTGCCCATTGTGTGCGCGGGTGTTGCCAAATGGGGTGCCAAAAGCTACGACAACCGACAACCCCGTGAGTGGCTGGCCCATCAAGAGGGGTATCGTGCCAGGGCTGACGCAGCCCAGCAAAACAGTTTTGAAGCCTTTCCATTTTTCGCCGCGGGGGTGGTACTGGCGCTGATGAGCGAGGTCGAGATCGACGATGTTTCTGCATGTGGTTGGTTTTTCGTTGTCATGAGGCTGGCCTATATCTATTGCTACGTCACCGGACGGGCTACCGCTCGATCCATTTGTTGGGCGCTGGCATTGGCTGCGGTTTTGCGACTGTATGTGTTGGCCCTGTGATAGATGCCTGGCACACACTTGCACGCCCTGGACGCGGCCACCGCACTCACGCCGCTGGCGCGTGACAGCTACCAGGGTCAGACAGATCCCAGGTATGCACACCGCATTGGGCCCTTTGGTGGCATCACAGCCGCCACGCTGCTGCAGTCGGTGATGGTGCACCCGGACCGACAGGGTGAACCCATTGCGTTGACGGTGAATTTCGCGCAGCCTATTTCGGACGAGCCATTTGTCATCGAAGCCGTAGCCACCAGAACCAACCGCTCCACGCAACATTGGACGCTTGCGATGAGACAGAGCGGCACCGTGGTGACAACTGCCAGCGCGGTCTTGGCCTTGCGCCGGGACACCTGGTCCAGCACGGAGGCCGAGTTCCCGAGCGTTTCGCCCGTTTCAGCGCTGAAACGGCTGGCCAGCCCAGAGGCTCCCACCTGGTTTGCCAATTACGATGTGCGTGTGGCGCACGGCATGCCCCTGGATGATTCCCGGCCATTGGCAGACAAAGACTCCATCACCACCTTGTGGGTTCGTGATGAGCCGTCCAGGCCGCTGGATTTTGTGTCACTGGCTTCTATGTGTGATGTGTTTGTGCCTCGCATCATGGTTCGGCGGCCTGTGCGAGTTCCGGCTGGCACAGTGTCGTTGACGACTTACTTTCACGCTGACTCGTCAAAGTTGGCGGCGTGCGGAACACAACACCTGCTGGGGACAGCCCGGGCCTCGCACTTTGGAATGGGCTATCACGATCAGACCGCTCAGGTGTGGAGTGCCGAGCGGGTATTGCTGGCCACCACGCATCAAATCGTGTATTTCAAAGAGTGAGTGGTTGGCCCCCGACTATCATGCCGTCGATCCAGCATAGACGGCGTTGGCTTTTGTCGTCACCAGTACCAGTTCTATGACCACCGCCTCACCCACTACTGCCACGTTGCCTTACGAAGGTCTGCGCGTGATTGAATTCACTCACATGGTGATGGGGCCCACCTGTGGCATGGTGCTAGCCGATTTGGGGGCTGAGGTCATCAAAGTGGAGCCCATTGGGCAGGGACGCCGTGGAGACGCCACCCGCGATTTGTTGGGCTCGGGCGCGGGATTTTTTCCCCTGTTCAACCGCAACAAAAAGAGCATCGCCCTGGACTTGCAATCGCCCGAGGGCATGGAGGCCGTGTTGCGGCTGGTTGCCACCGCC
The DNA here is from genome assembly GCA_009923505.1 of Betaproteobacteria bacterium. GTDB lineage: Bacteria > Pseudomonadota > Gammaproteobacteria > Burkholderiales > Burkholderiaceae_C > Limnohabitans. The sequence continues at coordinate 16,698 of RFTK01000010.1, read as the reverse complement.
GATGTGGTGACTGAGAACTTCAAGCCCGGAACCATGCACAAGCTGGGACTGGACTACGCCAGCCTGAAAGCCCTCAACCCCCAGTTGGTGTATGTCAGTCTCAAGGGGTTTTTGCCGGGCCCTTACGAGCACCGCACCGCACTCGATGAGGTGGTGCAAATGATGGGGGGGCTGGCATACATGACGGGGCGTCCGGGAGATCCGCTGCGGGCGGGCACGAGCGTGAACGACATCATGGGGGGCATGTTCGGCGCCATTGGCGTCATGGCTGCGTTGGCCCAACGGGACAAGACCGGTGTGGGGCAGGAGGTCCAAAGTGCCTTGTTTGAAAACAACGTCTTTCTGGTGGCGCAGCACATGATGCAATTTGCTGTCACTGGCAAACCTGCTGCGCCCATGCCCGCACGCATTTCCGCCTGGGCCGTCTATGACGTGTTCAAAGTGAAGCACGATGAACAGATTTTTCTGGCAGTGGTCACCAACACCGCATGGGATATCTTTTGCGATGCCTTTGGATTCGCCGACCTCAAGACAGATCCACGCTTGCAGACCAACAACGATCGAGTGCTGGCGCGGGATTGGATGATGCCCATCTTGCGAGAACGCATGGCACCCTTCAGCGCAGCGGACATCAGTGCGGTGTTTGACCAACATGCACTGCCCTATGCGCCCATCACCCGCCCGCAAGAGTTGTTCGATGACCCGCACCTCAATGCCACCGGAAGCCTGGCTGTTATTGAGTTGCCCGATGGCAGGCCATCGCGCACGGTGTTGATGCCTTTGACCCTGGATGGACAGCGGCCCGGGATTCGGACTTCGCCCCCCAAACTGGGTGAGCATACGGCGGAGATACTGGGGCAGTTAGGCTACAGCCAGGCTCAGATTCAAGCCCTGTCGCAACCTTGTAACAACGCCATAGCCGACGAATGACATGAAACGCACGCTGGTTTGTGCCGTGATGCTGTTCTCATGCTGGGTCGGTGTGCAAGCGGCAGAGGTCAGTGTGGCGGTCGCCGCCAACTTCACCGCTCCCATGCAGAGAATCGCTGCATTGTTTGAGCAGGAGACGGGGCACAAGGCTGTGTTGTCCTTCGGATCGACCGGCAATTTTTATGCCCAGATCAAACACGGCGCACCGTTTGACGTGTTGCTGGCCGCCGACGATGTCACCCCTGCCAAGTTGGAGCAAGAACGCCTGGGTGTGCCAGGCAGTCGCTTCACCTACGCCGTGGGAAAACTGGTGTTATGGAGCAAGCGGCCGGGCTTTGTGGATGACAAGGGCGAGGTGCTTCGCTCGGGTCAATTCCAGCGTCTCGCCGTGGCCAATCCCAAGCTGGCACCGTATGGCGCTGCGGCCGTTGAGGTGATGAACCGACTGGGGTTAACGCAGCAACTGTCCCCCCGGCTGGTGCAGGGGGAGAACATCGCGCAGACCTACCAATTTGTCTTCACCGAGAACGCGCAGCTAGGTTTTGTGGCGCTGTCCCAGGTGATGCGGGACGGCAAGCTGTTACAGGGCTCGGTGTGGATCGTACCCACCCAGTGGTACTCACCGATTCGGCAGGATGCCGTGTTGTTGGCGCCTGGGCGCCATCGAGCAGCAGCGCAGTCGCTCATGTCGTTTCTTCGTTCGGACAAAGCTCAGGCCGTGATGCGTGCGTATGGCTATGAGTGCTGACGTCAGCCCTTGTCTTTTTTGAGCAAATGAGAGGCCGCATCCTGCGGTAACCGCCGCGCATCCAGCAGCCCGATCACCGCAAACATGGCCATCATCACAAAGGCCAATCGGTATTCCGTTCCCCCGGGGAGATTGGCCCACTCGGTCAGGCTTTGACCGGCTCTGACACACAGCGCACTCAAGGTGATGGCCAGGGCGTTGGACAGTTGCGACGCACTGTTGAACAAGCTGTTGGCATCGGACATTTGTGATTTGGGGATATCGGAATAGGCCAAGGTGTTGAGGGTGGTGAACTGCATCGAGCGCGTCATGCCGCCGGCGATCAGCACGATCACGGTGAGTACGATGGGCCACTCGGGCGTCAAGGCCGCGCACGCGGCAATCGACACGGCGCACAGCCAACCGTTCCAGATCAAAACCGAGCGATGCCCGAACCGGTTGAGCACAGCGGTGGCCATGGATTTCATGCCCAGATTGCCAGCAAACAACGCCAGGACCAACAGTCCGGAATGGAAGGCGTCATAGCCCAAGCCGAGCTGAAAGAACAAGGGCAGTAAAAAAGGCGCACTGCTGATGGCCGTGCGATAAAAGGACCCCCCTCGCAATGCCACCCGCATGGTGGCGATGCGGGCTGGGGCCAAATCAATCAGCGGGTGTGGAGTTTGCTTCAGATGTCGTATAGCCAGCAGGAGCAAGACGATACCTAGGAGCAATACCACCAAGCCTGGGGTATCGATGGCAGTGGTCAAGGCTTCTAGACTGTAGAGCAGGGCGAAGCTGCTCGAGCCGCACAGCACAAACCCTGTCCAGTCAAAGCGACGTGGAATGTCGCTCTTGATGTTCGGGATCAGCCACACGGTGGCGATGAAGGCCAGAATCCCCAGCGGCAGGTTGATGTAAAAAATCCAGCGCCAGCCCCAGTGGGTGGTGATGAAGCCGCCGATGGGCGGACCCAGTATCGGCGCGATCAGCGCGGGCCACACCAGCGCTGAAATGGCACTCACCAGATCTTTCTTGGGCGTGAACCGCAGCACGACCAGACGACCCACCGGCACCATCATGGCACCGGCCATGCCCTGAAAGATTCGCAGCGCAATGAAGGTGTTGAAATCGCTGGTCATGCCGCACAACAGCGAAGACAGGGTGAAGATGCCGATGGCGGCCGCAAACACGGTTCGAGCGCCAAAGCGATCGGCCACCCATCCGCTCGCGGGAATGAACACGCCCAAGGACAGCAGGTAGGCGCTGATGCCCAGGTTGAGCGCAATGGCGGTGGTGCCCAACGACTCCGCCATGGCTGGCAGCGCCGTGGTGATGATGGTGCCGTCCAGAATTTCCATGAACATGGCGCCGGTGACCAGTGCCATGATCACGCGCATGCGAAGCCCGGAGGGCGGGATGATCGAGTCTGTCGGAGGCGTTGACATGACGGTGCGCCCTTTAATTGGCAGGCTGGTCTGGACGTGGGGTTGAAATACGATCGGCCACAACCGAGCACCACAAGGCCGCGCCGAGAATGATCACCCCACTGGGGCCCAGTGACTCAAATCCCAAGGCCACCACCAGATAGGCGCCCAGCGCTGCCCCCATGGCCTGTCCGGCATAGAGGCTGGATGAGTTCAATGCAATGGAGGCCGATGCCAAGCCTGGCGCAGACTGCGCCAGACGGGCTTGTTGGGAAGACGTGAAAGCAAAATTGCCCAGGCCCCACACCAGCACGGCCATGGCCACCGCCCACAGTGCATGCACCACGGAGAGCGCCAGCACCCAGAGGACCAATCCTGTCAGGACATAACTCAGTGCCACCCTGGCTCCCCGGTCAGCGCCGATGCGCGACACCTGTCTCGACAAAATGATGTTGCCGACCAGGCCACTCACCCCCAACAAGGTCATCAAAATCGCCTGCATGCCGGGTGAGGCCCCGAGCACTTCACGCAGTGCCGAGGTGATGTACCCCATGACTGCAAAATTGCCCATGCACCACAGCAGGGTGGCTAGCAAGATCCAGCGCAGTCGAGCGGAACCCAGCACCTCGCTCCAGGATTCCAGCGAGAGCGGCGCCACCTGTAAACCTGCCGGGATGACGCGCCAGACGGTCCAGGCAGAGACACATCCCATGAGGGCCACGGCGGCAAAGCTCACTCGCCAGCTGAACAGGTCGGCGAGCAGATTGCCGATGGGCATGCCCATGACCGAGGCCAGCGACCAGCCCACGAAGGCACTGGTGACCGCGGTGGAGCGTTGCTCGGGCGGCACCATCAGGGCCAGTGTGGCGGCCACCTGGGGCGTGAAGACGGCAGCGCCCAACACAGCAAGAGGGCGTAACCATAAGAGGGTGGTGAAATCTGCCGCCAGCGCACAGGCCACATGACCGACCGCCAGCAAGAGCAGTGACAAGACCAGCAAGAGCCGTCGATCCACGCGTGAGGTGGTGGCTGCCAACACTGGCGCCCCCAGGCACATGGTCAGTGCCGCCAGGCTGAGCAACGAACCCGCTTGGGGAATGGAGATGGCCAGATCGAGCGCCAGCAGGTCCAGCATGCCGGGCACGACCAATACGCCGCAGCCCACGACAAAATTACCGAATAAAGCGGCCGCGGTGGCTGTCATGGGGGCCTGAGTCGAGAACGTGTCATGGCGGGAATGGCTGGTTGCGCGTTTGTACCAATCTAACAGATCGGTCATTGCGGGCGAAAGCGATTATGCTGAGGGGCTGAGCGATTTGGGTGTCGCCTGTGCATACACGCGGGCACGCAGTTATTTTGAAAGATTCCTACATGAACCCCGCACCAAGCCCTGCAGTTAACGCCATGCCCACTGAGCAACAAGTCCGCATTGACCTGGCCGCTTGTTACCGTTTGGTGGCGATGTATGGCTGGGATGACCTGGTCTTCACCCATATTTCAGCGCGAGTACCTGGGCCGGAGCATCACTTCCTGATCAATCCTTACGGGATGTTGTTTGAGGAGATCACGGCCTCCAGTCTGGTGAAGGTGGATTTGTCAGGCCAAGTCATTGGGACGTCCATGTACCCGGTCAATCCGGCGGGCTTCACGATTCACTCGGCCATTCACGAGGTACGCGAGGATGCGCATTGCGTGATGCACCTGCACACGTTGGACGGTACTGCGGTCGCCTCCTCCCAGGAAGGCCTGGTGGCGCTCAACCAGACATCGCAGTTGGTGGTGGGTGACCTGGTGTATCACGACTACGAAGGTGTGGCGCTCGACCACGCTGAGCGCCCGCGCTTGCAACACGATCTCGGCCAGCACAACTCGCTGCTGCTTCGAAATCACGGCACCCTGACCGTGGGACGCAGTTGCGCCGAGGCTTTTCTGCGCATGTATTTTCTGGAGCGAGCCTGCAGCATGCAGGTGAGAACGCGCGCCATCGCCTCCATGGGGCAAGACTATCCAACGGCGCCGGCGGTGATCGCCAAGAACGCTGACTTGATGAAAGCCACCAACATGACGGAAATGGCCAATCGGCTGGTGTGGCCCGGCTTGTTGCGCAAGCTCGATCGGGTCAACCCGGGCTACCGTGATTGATCGGTGTCACAAGCGCCGGACCTTGACCGACTTGCCTTTGACCTTGCCGGCATTGAGGCCCCGCAGCACTGCGTCGGCCACGCTGCGCTCCACGGCCACATAGGTTGAAAATTCGTTGACATTGATTTTGCCGATCTGAGAGCCTGCAAAGCCCAGATCCTTGGTCAACGCACCCAGCACATCACCGGGGCGAATCTTTTCTTTTCGCCCGCCCACAATTTGCAGCGTGACCATGGGAGGCTGCAAGGGGTCTGTGTTGTCTGCATCGCTGAGCTCGCTCAAAGGGTGCCAGGGGCTCTCGCTGCCTTGCATGGCATCGATCCGGCCCACGCTGCCCATTTCGTCCATGCTCGCCAGGCTGAAGGCCCAGCCTTCGCCATCCGCCCGGCCGGTGCGCCCCACCCGGTGTATGTGCACCTCGGGGTCTGGGGTGATGTCCACATTGATCACCGCCTCCAGTTGTGCAATGTCCAACCCGCGCGCTGCCACGTCGGTGGCCACCAGCACACTGCAGCTGCGGTTGGCAAACTGCACCAGCACTTGATCGCGCTCGCGTTGATCCAGGTCGCCGTGCAACTCGAGTGCTGCAAACCCTTGCGCCTGCAACACCGCCACCAGCTCACGGCAGCGTAGCTTGGTGTTGCAAAAGGCCAGCGTGCTGACAGGGCGGAAGTGGTTGAGCAGCTGACTGACAGCATGCAAACGCTCGGTGTCCTTCACCTCGTAAAAACGCTGACGGATCTTGGTGGCGGCGTGACGCTCGGTGAGCTTGACTTCTTGCGGATTGCGCAGGAACCGAGCTGCCAGCTTGGAGATGCCCTCAGGGTAGGTGGCTGAAAACAGCAGGGTCTGGCGAGTGGTGGGACACGCTTGTGCCACTTGAGCTATGTCGTCAGCAAACCCCATGTCAAGCATGCGATCGGCTTCGTCCAGCACCAGGGTGTTGAGGGCATCGAGGGCGAGTGATTGTCGGGACAGGTGGTCCAGGATTCGTCCGGGGGTTCCCACCACGATGTGCGCGCCATGAGCCAGGCTGGTGAGTTGGTTGCGAAGGGGCACGCCGCCACACAGCGTCAGCGTCTTGATGTTGTCCTCGGCGCGCGCGAGTCGGCGGATCTCCTGGGTGACCTGATCGGCCAGTTCGCGGGTGGGGCACAGCACCAGCGCCTGCACCGCAAAGCGACGAGGGTTGAGGTTGTGCAGCAGCGGCAGGGCGAAGGCGGCCGTCTTGCCACTGCCGGTTTTGGCTTGAGCAATCAGGTCACGACCCGCCAGGGCCAGGGGAAGACTCGCCGCCTGGATCGGTGTCATCGCGAGATAGCCCAGCTGTTGCAGGTTGGACTGCATCGAGGCGGACAAGGGCAGTCGGGCAAAGGCGTTTTCAGCCACTGCGGTTGCGCCGGCCACGGCTTGGGCGGGGGAAGGGTCGATTTTGGACATACGCGATTGTCTTCTGTTCGGGCTGCCAGCCTAGCAGCACGCTTGCAACGCCACGATCAAGCGCGCAACGCTCGTGCAATCCGGTCGCGTTTGACCGTGGGTTTGGGGCAGACGCCTTTGGGCAGTTCGAACCAGCCACGCACGTCCTGATCAAGCCCGACGCCGTGCATGAAGTTGTAGATGGCCTTCTTCAATCCCTCGCCCAGCCGATCATGGTCGACGCCCGGAGGCATCGGGGTCGGGTCGATGAACCCAATGTCGTTGCGGGCAAAGTGTCCTGGCGGAAGGGGAATGAGCTCGACACCATAGGCAGCAGGGTCTTGCCCCACCGGGGAATGCACCGTGCACACAAAGCGGTGGAAAAAACCACTGTGGATGCAGCCATTCTCAAACAACTGACGCACATATTCCAGCGCGTCCACGGTGTCTTGGAGTGTCTGAGTCGGGAATCCGTACATCAGATAAGCGTGCACCAAAATGCCGGCCTCGGTCATGCCGCGCGTGACACGGGCCACCTGTTCAACCGTGACCCCCTTTTGCATCAAGGCCAGCAACCGGTCAGAGGCGACCTCCAGTCCGCCCGACAAGGCAATGCAGCCGCTTTGCGCCAACAATTCGCTGAGCTCGGGGGTGAAGGTTTTTTCAAACCGTATATTGCCCCACCAGCTGATCTGCACCTGACGGCGCAACAGTTCTTCAGCCAGCGCTTTGAGCATCTTGGGGGGCGCTGCTTCATCGACGAAATGGAACCCGGTTTGCCCGGTCTCGGTCACGATACGTTCAATGCGATCGACCAAGGTGCTGGCACTGGTTGTTTCATAGCGGCTGATGTAGTCCAGGCTCACATCGCAAAAACTGCATTGTTTCCAGTAGCAGCCGTGGGCCACGGTCAGCTTGTTCCAGCGCCCATCGCTCCACAAGCGGTGCATGGGGTTGAGCATGTCCAGCAAGCTCAGGTACTGGTGGATGGGCAGGCCATCCCACGTGGGCGTGCCCACGTCTTCAAAGGGAATGTCGGGCTCGGGCCAATGGACATACCGAACCCGATCTTGCTCTCGCACAAAGGTGCGTACCAACCGCGTGCGGCTGCGTGTGCCCTGCAAATGTTCAATCAGGCACAGCACGGGGCGTTCACCGCCATCCAGGGTGATGAAGTCGACAAAGTCAAACAAACGCGGCTCGGCCAGTTCGCGCAACTCGGTGTTGACAAAGCCCCCACCCAGCGCAATCCGAACATCAGGATGGTGGCGCTTGATCGTTTGTGCCATGCGCAGGGCGCCGTAGACCGAACCAGGGAAGGGGACGGACAACAGCACCAGCTGAGGCTGGTGTTGTGTCATGGCGGCCAGAGTCAATTCGGCCAGGTGTTGGTCGATGAGGTTGTGCGGGGCGGCCAGTGCCTGGGCCAGGGGGTCGAAGCTGGGCTGCGCGGCGGCAAGGACCTCGGCGTAGCGCACAAATTCGAAGCGTGTGTCCACCGCATCGCGCAGCACATCGGCCAGGTCGTTGAGATAGAGCGTGGCCAGGTGCCGGGCACGGTCGTGTTGTCCGAGCGAACCAAAGGCCCAACCCAGCGGGTCACCGGTCTCTTCATCGTCAAAGGCCTCCAAGGAGGCGAAGCGTGGACCTTCGGGCAGAAACCCCCGGCCTGCCATGCGGTGTGAGAGGGTGCTGTCTCGCCCTTGCAAAAAACCGATCACCGCATCGATGGTCTGCTGGTAATGCGAGAAATGATCCAGGAAAAAATTGACGGCCGCGCTGCGCAGCGGTTCGGGTTGAGACAGCGCCGCCTCGTGCAGCTGGGTCAACCCCGAGCGGCTGAGAAGACGCAGCACCAGCGCCAACGCCAGATCTGCTTGATGGGCTTCGACCCCTCGTGAGCGCAAAAACCCCGTCAGGTACGCGGTGGACGGATAGGGGGTGTTGAGCTGCGTCATCGGGGGGATGAGGCTCAGCACCTTGACGGGGTGAGTGGCAGACATGGACGGGAAGGTATGTGAACGGATTATGCGTGGTCGGTCGTCACCAGAAGGCAGGTGCCGGGTTGTGGTGGTGCGGGTTGGCCTCTATGATTTCGCCGCAGCACGGCCCCTAGTTCGACATCGGCCGTCAGAATCACGGAGACCCGCATGAATTCCACCCAACGCGTGCACTGCACCCACGAGCGACACGCGCCGGCCATTCTGGCTATTTTCAATGAGGCCATTGTGAATTCCACCGCCTTGTATGACTACCAACCGCGCCCGCTGGAGAGCATGAAGGCCTGGTTTGACACCAAACAACAGGGGAATTTTCCGGTCATCGGCCTGGAGGACTCCCAGGGGCAATTGCTGGCCTTTGGCAGCTATGGCACTTTTCGGGCCTGGCCGGCCTACAAGTACACCGCCGAGCATTCGGTGTATGTGCACCGTGATCACCGGGGTCGTGGGTTGGGGCTGGAGGTGATGCGCGCGCTGATCGAGTCGGCTCGCCAGCGCGACCTGCACGCCTTGGTCGGCGGCATTGATGCCACCAACACGGCCAGCATTGCCCTGCACCAGCGTCTGGGCTTTCGGCATGTGGGCACGCTGCCACAGGTGGGATTCAAGTTGGGGCGCTGGCTGGACCTGGCGTTGTATCAACTGCTGCTGGAAACGCCCCGGAAACCGGTGGACGGCTGAGCGGGTGACGTTGCAGCGCTTGCATCAACCCGCCGTGTCATCCTGATCAGGCACCACCCACTGGGCATCGACCAGGCGCGCGCGGGGATCGATGTAGTACCCCCCATACTCGGTGTATCTCAGTACCGCGCATCCACACTGACCGCAGGCGTAGACATCGCAGCGATTGAACGGAAAGAAGGCCCGGGCAATCGGTGCCTCGGGCGACTCGTAGCGTGTGCCATGCGGATGAAACTCTTCAAACGTGGCCTCGGTCTCCCCGTGCGGGACGGGCCGCCGCAAGGTGCCCACCGCCTGTAATTGCTGCGCGGGCCATCGGTCGTTGCTCACACTCTCCCAACCCAAGCAGGCCTTCAGAGAGCAGGTGCATGCGGACGGTTTGCTGGAGGCACAACGCCTCAGGTCGTCGGCGGTGAATTCAGGTAAGGTGTGATCGTCCATGAGGGGGTGTGCTTGCCTGGCGGCGGGGGGATTCAAGACAGGGGTGTCCGCGCGTGACGCCGCAGGAAATCACTCAATGTCACAGGGTCTTCAGGATTCGTACGATACTCCGACGAACGCCATTTTGAGGAGTCACGGTATGTTGCGTCGTTCATTCACATCGGCTGCGGTCGGCTCAATCCTCGGATTATTCCTGACCACGGGCGCTCTGGCTCAATCCGCCGCCTGGCCCAGTCAACCCGTCAAGTGGGTTGTCCCCTTCCCCACTGGCGGCACCGTGGACCAGATCTCTCGGCTGCTCCAGCCCCACATGCAGCAGGCCCTGGGGCAACCGGTGGTCATCGACAACCGGGCGGGAGCCTCGGGTTCCATTGGTACCGGGGCTGTGGCCAAGTCTGCACCAGACGGCTACACCTGGGTGATGGTTTTTGACACCCATGGTGTCAACCCCAGCCTCATCCCCAACATGCCTTTCGATACCGTGAAAGACCTCTCCCCGGTCATGCTGATTGGCACCAGCGCCATGGTGGTGACGGCCCATGCCAGCACGCCCTACAAAACCTTCGCCGAATTGTTGCAAGCTGCGCGCAGCAAAGCGGGTTCGGTCAGCTATGGCACGATTGGCTCGGGCAGTCTGGCGCACCTGGCCATGACCTCCGTGGGCAACCAACTCAAGGCCGACTGGACCCACATTCCCTACAAGGGCGGTGGCCCGTTGGCCACCGATGGTGTGGCGGGTCATGTGCCGGTCACCCTGGCTACCTACGCGCTGTGGGCCCCGCATCTGGCCTCGGGTCGCTTGCGCCCCTTGGCCGTCACTTCGCCCAAGCGCATGCCGCAATTGCCCGATGTCCCCACGCTGGCCGAACTGGGGCTGCCCAATTTCGAATCGCAAGCCTGGTGGGGCATGCTAGCGCCGGCGGGAACGCCCCCTGAGATCGTGGCGCGGATGAATGCCGAAATGGCCAAGGTGTTGAAACTGCCTCCCGTGCAGGAGCGTTTGAAGGAAATGGGCGTTCAGGTGAGCGCGTCCAGTCCGGATGAGTTTGGCAAATTTGTGCGCAGCGAGGTCGAGCGCTGGGGCAAGGTGGTTCGCGAGAACAACATCAAGGCCGGTCAATAAGCGGCTGCTCCAACATCTCGCGTAAGCTGCGCTTGAGTACCTTGCCGTAGCTGTTTTTGGGCAAGGTCTCAAGCACGACATAGCGCTTGGGGCGCTTGAACCGGGCAATGCGCTCCAGGCAGTGCGCATCGAGGGCTTCGGTCCTCAGCCTGACACCGGTCCGCGGCACCACAAAGGCAATCACGATCTCGCCCCATGCCTCGTCTCGCTGGCCCACCACGCTCACCTCGGACACGTCGGGGTGCGTGAGCAAGGCTTCTTCCACTTCGCGCGGATAGATGTTGGAGCCTCCGCTGATCACGACATCCTTGCTGCGGTCACGCAGGGTGATGTAGCCCTGATCGTCTCGTGAGCCCATGTCGCCGGTGTAAAGCCACCCGTCCCGCAACGCTTCTGCCGTGCCCGTGGGGTTGCGCCAGTAGCCCGACATCACCACATCACCGCGCACGATGATTTCTCCGATGTCACCCGCGGCCACATCCTGCCCTTGCGAATCCACCACGCGCACATCCACGCCCGTGCGTGCAATGCCCACCGAGCCCAGGATGGCGTCATCTGTGCGGGTATGGTCCTCGCGCCGCAGCCAGGTGATGGTCATGGGGGACTCGCCCTGGCCATAAATTTGCACAAAGACCTGACCGAATGCCGCCAGCGATTGCTTCAATTCCTGCACATACATGGGGCCGCCGCCATAGATGATCGAGCGCAGACCCGGTGGGGCTGTACTCGGGTGGGGCAGGGCCTGGCGCAAACGCTGCACCATGGTGGGCGCCAGAAAGGCGCCGACACCCGTGTGTTCATGGCACAAGGACAGAAATTCCTCGGGCTCAAATCCGCCTGAGCTGGGCACCACCTGTCGTGCGCCGCGTGCCACGTAAGCCGGGATGTACATGCCCGAGCCATGGGACATGGGGGCCGCATGAATTTGGCTGCAATGCTCGTCGAGAGACTCGACGTCGGCCAGGTGCGACAGCGTCAGCGCCATCAGGTTGCGTTGTGACAGCATCGCCCCCTTGCTGCGTCCGGTGGTGCCGCTGGTGTAGAAAAGCCAGGCCAGTGCTTCGGGGTCTGCTGGCTTGGGGGTCAGCGCGGGCCCCGCGAAGAGGTGCTCATAGTCGGGAGAACCGATCACGCACACGCGCGGCTGCCAGTCGCTGTCCAAGGCGCCTTTCAGACCGTCGGCGAGCGCGGGTGACGCAAAGATCCAGGCTGGCTCAGCATCGAGAATGATCTGGGCAATCTCCTGGGGGTGGAGTTTGTAGTTGATGGGCACCACAGCCTGGTGTGCCGCCCAGGTGCCGAACATCAACTCGAGATAGTTTGGACTGTTTTCGCTGACGATGGCGATGCGGCTGCCCGCAGGTACGTTGTGCAACAAGGTGTGGGCCAACGACAAAGCGCGCTGTCGCAACACCGACCAGGTTTGCAGGCAATGCGTGCCGCGGTAAACAGCACCGGCTTGGGGCCATTGCCGAGCGGTTCGGTCCAGGAGGCTGAAAAGGCTCATGGCGCCATTGTGCCTTCAGCCCCGTCGTAGCCACACCATGGACAGACCCAGCGACGACACCACCAGCAGCAAGGCGGCCAGCCCCATCAGCACCGAGACTTCGGTGTCACGTGTTTCCATCGCCACTCGGCTGGACAGTTTGGCGTATATGTTGGCCAGATCTTGCGCGTTCTGAGCCCTGAAAAATTCCCCCCCCGTAGCCTTGGCAACGGCCTGCAAGGTTTCTTCATCCACCCGTGCATAGAAAGAATAAGCTTCCATGCCCGGGATGAAGCCCTCAGGCGTGCCAAACGCGACGGTGTGCACACGTACACCCAGGTCGGCAGCCTGTCGAGCAGCATCCATCGGATCTGGTCCGGTGGTGCGTCGACCATCCGACAACAGGATGATGGCGCCTGCCGTGTACGAGCCCACGGGTACCGGCGGTGGTTTGCTGCTTGGTGCCGCAGCAGCTGAGCCCAGGGGACGTGCACCACCCGGGGCGCTGTAATTGCCAAACGAGGAGCCGTACAACGCGGATTCCAGTTGTATGCCGGCATCGGGCATGAGCGTCGAGAGCGCCAGCAACAAGCCACTGCCAGTGGCCGTGCCGCGTTGCAACTCAAAACGGTCAATGGCTGCCAGCAGATCCTCGCGCTGATCGGTGACTTGTTGCGCCAATTGGGCCGAGCCGGCAAACGACACGATGCCCACCCGCACTTGCGGCGGCAATTCGCGGATAAAGGCCTTGGCGGCGTCCTTGGCGGCTTCGATGCGACTGGGCGGCACATCCTGTGCCAGCATGCTGCGGGACACATCGAGCGCCATCACCAGCGTCATGTAATCCGATTGATCAACCAGACATAGGCCGCCCACAAGAGGGGCAACATCAGCAAGGACCAGAGTGCCTCGGGCCAGACAAAGTGCATGCAAGATCTCGGGCTTTACAGGTTCATGACACTCTAACATCACGGGCTGTGTTATGTTGGCAGTTATGAGACGCGCGCCTGTCCACCGCCCGAGTCCGTCACGACAGCCAGAGCCCCCGGTCGTTGCTTCGCAGGACCCTCGCGGGGAGGGACAAGTCATGGCCCAGCGCCCAGCCTCGCGCCAGAACTGGCGCTGGTGGGTCGCGGGCTTGTTGCTGGCTGTGTTGGCTGGTGCTCTGGGTGCCTGGGGCGGTGCCCAGTGGTCACCTGCCGCCCCTCGCTTGACCCAGGAAGACATTGACGCGGCCGTGTTGCATACCTTGCACACGCAAAACCTGCCTTCAAAAAGCGCCCGCGCCGCCGCGGTGATTGCCCCCTCGGTGGTGTTGGTGCGGGGTTATCGTGACGTGCCGAAGGGGAAAGACAAAGACAAAGACAAAGAAGAGGCTGACAACGGCGTGGGCACAGGCGTGGTGGTGAAGGACGACGGCACCATCATGACCAACTTGCATGTGGTGTCGGGATCCAGTCGGCTGGAAGTGACCTTCATGGACGGCACGACATCGCCCGCGGTGGTGGTGGGCGTGCGCCCCGAGAACGACCTGGCCATCATCAAGCCCCAAAAAATTCCGGATGACCTGGTGCCTGCCGTGCTGGCCGGCTCTGGCGATTTGCAACCCGGTGACGAGGTGGTGGCGGTGGGGTTCCCTTTTGGAATCGGCCCTTCCGTCTCGGCGGGCGTGGTCTCGGGGCTGGGCCGTGAGTTCCCGGTCAGCAAGGACCAGGTGATGCGTGGGCTCATCCAGTTTGATGCGGCGGCCAACCCGGGCAACTCGGGCGGGCCATTGGTGAACATGGCGGGCGAGGTGGTGGGCATTGTGACGGCCATTCTCAACCCCACGCGTGCCCGAACTTTCATCGGTATTGGGTTTGCCACCACCATCGAGTCTGCCGGTGTGGCCGTGGGCATTCCGCCCTTCTGATGTGTTGCTGACAAGAAAGTGAGCTGTTCTCATGAGTCATGATTCAACGTCCTGGCAAAAGCCCGACGCGGCGGCGCCTTCACTGGCAGACGAATCGGCCTTGCTGGAGCAAGTGTTGTACGAGGTCAAAAAAGTGGTGGTGGGGCAAGACCACTTCCTGGAGCGCATCCTGGTGGCCTTGTTGGCGCAGGGGCACTTGCTGATTGAAGGGGTGCCAGGGCTGGCCAAAACGCTCACGGTCAACACCTTGGCTCAAACCCTGCGCGGTCGTTTCAAGCGCATCCAGTTCACACCGGATTTGTTACCAGCCGATCTGGTGGGCAGTCGTATCTACAACCAGAAAACGGGTGACTTCAGCACCGTGCTGGGCCCGGTGTTTGCACACCTCTTGCTGGCCGATGAAATCAACCGTGCACCCGCCAAAGTGCAGAGTGCGTTGCTGGAGGTGATGCAGGAGCGGCAAGTCACCATTGCGGGTGAAAGCCATCCGGTCCCACGGCCTTTCATCGTGATGGCCACGCAAAACCCGATCGAAACCGAGGGCACCTATCCCTTGCCGGAAGCGCAGGTCGATCGATTCATGATGAAGGTGATCGTGGGCTATCCCTCCGAGGCCGAGGAATTTGCCATGGTGCACCGCATGACCGGCTCCACGCCCACCGCCGGGGCCGTGACGGACACCGACACGTTGCAGCGACTGCAAACCCGTTGTCGACAGGGCTATGTGGACCCTGCGCTCATGCAATACGCGGTCAAGCTGGTGGCGGCCACCCGCCATCCCGCACAACACGGCCTGGATGATCTGGCGCGACACCTCAGCCTGGGGGCCAGCCCGCGGGCGTCTATCCAATTGGTGGAGGGGGCACGTGCCCTGGCTTTCTTGCGGGGCCGCGGGTATGCCACCCCGCAAGACATGGTGGACCTCGCGCCCGATGTGTTGCGACACCGCCTGGTGTTGTCCTATGAGGCGTTGTCCGAGGGTCTCACCGCCGATGCGGTGATTGCACGCATCCTGAAGGCCGTGACGCCTCCGGTTCAGCCCTTGCATCACCATGTGGACGTTTCTGCGATCGCGCAAGGCCGCGGCTGAGCCGTCGGCTCCAGAGTCTCAACCCGCTGCGCGGGTTGACGTGGCACGCCTGCTCCACCAGTTGGAGTGGACCGTGCTGCGTCGGCTCGATGGGCAGTTGCAGGGCGACTACCGTCAACTGCTGCGAGGCAATGGCCTGGAGTTCGCCGACCTGCGTGAATACCAGCCGCAGGACGATGTGCGGCACATTGACTGGCTGGCCACTGCACGCACCCAAACGCTGTATGTCAGAACCTACCAGGAAGAACGTGACATGACGGCGTGGCTGGTGGTGGACTTGTCCGGCTCAGTGCGCTTTGGCTCGGGCGAGCGCAGCAAGCACGACCTGGCGCTGGAGGTCTGTGCGGTGCTGGCGCGCTTGCTGACCCGACGTGGCAACCCTGTCGGCCTGATGCTGCACCGGGGCGGTCAGCGGGGCATTGACCGCATGGTTCCGCCGGGCAGCAGCCGGCGGCATGTGTTGCGCTTGCTGCACGAAATGGCCCATGCGCCGGCGGTAGAGGTGTCCGAGGGAACGGATTTTGGAGCCGTGCTGCGTGACGTGGCGGGGCGCATTCAACGTCGATGCACGGTGATGGTGGTGTCGGATTTCATATCCGCACCAGGCTGGGAGCGCCCCTTGTCGCAGTTGTCACAGCGTCATGATCTGGTGGCCATTCGTTTGCGCGACCCGATCGAGCAGGCATTGCCCGCGTTGGGTGTTGTGCCGGTGCAGGACGCAGAGACGCATGAAATTCTCTGGCTCGATTCGCAGGACGCCGGCTTGCGCCAACGCTTTGCCGAACTGGCACAGTCGCGCGAGGCACGCTTGCATGAGGTCTGGGTTCAGGCGGGCGTGGATTGCCTGGAGATCGACACGCAGGAGCCGCTGGATACGGCGTTCCTGGAATTCATCCGCATGAGAAACCCGCGGCTTCGCGCACGCATGGGCGGCACGTCGGGGTAGACGCAGCATGGTTGATCTGCACTCCATCCGTTTGATGTGGCCCTTCATGGTGTGGTCACTGCTGTTGCTGCCTGTGTTGTGGGTGGTGTATGTGCTGCTGGATCGGCGCTCACGCCGTTGGGGTCAGGCACTGGGTGTCCAGTCCCCACCCGCCGGCATAAGGGCCCGTTGGCGGCGGCATGCGCCAGCTGTGTGGTGTGCCGTGGGTCTGGCCATACTGCTCCTGGCGCTGACGCGACCGCGTGCCGTGTTGTTGCTGCCCACTCGCACCGAAGCTGTGATGTTGGTGATGGACAGCTCGGGCAGCATGCGCGCTGACGATGTAAAACCCAGCCGTCTGCATGCGGCCCAGGCCATGGCGCGAGAATTTGTTT
>RFTK01000090.1 GCA_009923505.1 Betaproteobacteria bacterium | reverse complement strand
ACCGAGCTGTAACGCAGATAAGTGTTTTCGCCATAGGCCTGCAACACTTGAAAGACATAGAAATCACGCAGACCCACTAGCGTGTTCAAGACCACCGCCGCCGCCACCAAATCCACCCGAACGGGGGGGACGACGCGGCTCCATGGGACGGGCTTCGTTGACCACCAGGCTGCGACCGCCCATGGGCTGACCATTCATGCCTTCAATGGCAGCTTGCGCTTCGGCATCACTCCCCATTTCGACAAAACCAAAGCCTTTGGAGCGACCGGTGTCGCGCTCCATCATGACCTTAGCGCTGGTCACCGCACCAAATTGGCTGAAAGATTGCTCGAGATCGCCATCACGTACCGTATACGGCAAATTACCCACGTAAAGCTTGTTGCCCATGAAAAGGGACTCCTAAGAACACAAAAACATAGCGATGGGGTCCCAGGGCACGTCGCCAAACAAGAGGAAGCGGGGGCGCGAAACTGACCGATCACTGCACACACCTGAGGGGATGGCGGGTAGCCACCCCGACCCAGGCCGAACCATTATGAAGCATACAACAGACAAAAAACCAAGCGTTTTCCATTAGTTGCACGGATTTGCTCTAGAAAAGCACCCACTGTGTGCGCTTAGACTTCCATTTCGCGTTCGGCCGTGGCGCTGATGCGGTGGATGCTCAGATCAGCACCATTGAATTCTTCTTCAGCATCCAGGCGCAAACCGCCGCAAAGGTGTTTCACCAGGGCATAGACCACGGTCCCCCCCACCAGAGCCCAGGCGACACCGCCCAGCGTGCCGATGACTTGAGCACTCAGGTTCACGCCGCCCAGCCCACCCAGGGCGGTGGAGCCAAAAATGCCAGCCGCAATGCCGCCCCAGGTCCCGCACAAACCATGCAGGGGCCACACGCCCAGCACGTCATCGATCTTCCAGCGATTTTGGGTCAATGTGAACATGACCACGAACAGGCCACCCGCAACGGCGCCCACCACCAAGGCCCCCAGCGGGTGCATGACATCCGAGCCTGCGCACACGGCCACCAGACCCGCCAGGGGGCCGTTATGGACGAACCCTGGGTCGTTGCGCCCAAGCAACAGGGCAGCCAGTGTGCCGCCCACCATGGCCAGCAAGGAGTTCACCGCAACCAGTCCGGAAATCTTGTCCAGTGTCTGGGCGCTCATGACGTTGAAGCCGAACCAGCCGACGATCAGGATCCAGGCGCCCAGGGCGAGGAATGGGATGCTTGAGGGCGGGTGTACCGACATGCCGCCACCCTTGCGATAGCGGTTGGTGCGCGAACCCAGGAGCAGCACGGCGGGTAGGGCAATCCAGCCGCCCACCGCATGAACCACCACCGACCCGGCGAAATCATGGAACTCGTCGCCGGTGAGGTCCTTGATCCAAGCTTGCAGGCCCAGGTTCTGGTTCCAGGCGAGCCCTTCAAAAAACGGATAGATCAGTCCCACGATGACCGCAGTGGCCAGGAGTTGTGGCCAGAACCGGGCGCGCTCGGCCACGCCCCCTGAAATGATGGCGGGGATGGCTGCCGCAAAGGTCAGCAAAAAGAAGAACTTCACCAGGTCATACCCATTGCGGGCCACCAGTGTTTCGGCGCTGACCAAAAAATGTGTGCCGTAGGCCACGCTGTAGCCCACCAGGAAGTACACCAGCGTGGAGAGGCTGAAGTCCACCAGGATCTTGACCAAGGCGTTGACCTGATTCTTTTTGCGCACGGTGCCCAGTTCTAAAAAGGCGAAGCCGGCATGCATGGCCAGCACCATGATGGCGCCGAGCAATATAAACAAAGTGTCAGCGCCCTGTTTCAGTGCGTCCATGAGAGTTCCTTGGAAGTAATGCTTATTTTTGGTGCAAAAAATGGGCTTAAATTGCCCATGAACCGAAACAGAGCAAGGAACGCACCAAATATCAGCGGCTCAGATCAGTCGTCAATGGAAGCATGGGTTCGAGCCCAAGCAGTCAGCCACCAGAAACTGGCGCAAAGGGCCCCTTGATATACTGCCAAGGACAGCGCCGATTTCCTCGTGTTTGCGGGCGCTTTACCAAGTTCAGCTAAAGACAGATTCCGAACCCGGACTCGTTTTTGGCGTCACCGGGTTTTTTCATGTCGTTTGTCGCCACACCGCAATTCATGCACTTTGCCGAGCCCCTGCCGCTGCAAAGTGGCGCGAGCGTGCGTGACTACACCCTGGCCTATGAGACGTATGGCGAGCTCAATGCGGATCGCTCCAACGCGGTCCTGATTTGCCATGCACTCAATGCCTCTCACCATGTGGCGGGCTTCTATGCGGATCAGCCGCGCAGCGAAGGCTGGTGGGACAACATGGTTGGCCCGGGAAAGTCGGTCGACACCAACCGCTGGTTTGTGATTGGGGTGAACAACCTCGGCTCATGTTTTGGCTCGACAGGACCGATGCACCGCAATCCCGACACTGGTGAGGTTTACGGTGCGGATTTCCCGGTGGTGACGGTGGAGGACTGGGTCGACGCCCAGGCAAGATTGCTCGACCGTCTGGGCGTGCAGCGGCTGGCGGCGGTGATGGGTGGAAGCCTGGGGGGCATGCAAGCGCTCAGCTGGACCTTGCGCTATCCGCACCGCGTGGGACATGCGGTGGTGGTGGCCAGCGCCCCCAACCTCAACGCAGAAAACATTGCCTTCAATGAGGTGGCGCGGCGTGCCATCGTCACCGACCCGGACTTTCATGGGGGACATTTCTATCGCCATGGCGTGGTACCCAAGCGCGGACTGCGCATTGCGCGCATGATTGGTCACATCACCTACCTCAGTGATGACGTCATGAATGAAAAATTCGGCCGCAGCTTGCGTGAGGCCGTGGGTCAAGCCTCGGCCGACCCGTACCGCTACACCACCCAGGATATCGAATTCCAGATCGAAAGCTACCTGCGCTACCAGGGTGACAAGTTCAGCGAGTATTTTGACGCCAACACCTATTTGTTGATCACTCGCGCACTCGATTACTTTGATCCAGCTCGTCACCACGGCGGGGACCTCGCACAAGCCCTGGCCACCACACAAGCCAGGTTCCTGCTGGTGAGCTTCACCACCGACTGGCGCTTTTCGCCGGCACGAAGCCGCGAGATCATGGGTGCCCTGCTACGCAACCGCCGTGAAGTCACCTACGCAGAAATCGATGCACCGCATGGCCATGACGCCTTCTTGCTCGACGACCCTCGGTACTTGTCGCTGGTGCGTTCGTATTTCGAGCGCATCGACACGAGGGAGACCTCATGAGCGATTTGTCGGTGATTCGCCTGCTCGCCGAGTTGGTGCCTGAAGGCTCGCGGGTGCTCGATCTGGGGTGTGGCGACGGGGCCATGCTGGACTATTTGCAACGCCACCGCGGTTGCAGCGGTTACGGGGTTGAGCTCGATGACCGCAATGTGCTGGCTTGTGTGCAGCGCGGCGTGCAGGTGTTGCAACTCAACCTCGACCAAGGGCTCAGCCTGTTTGAGGACCAGTCTTTTGATGTGGTGCTGCAGATCGACACGCTGCAACACTTGCGCAATGCCGAGACCATGTTGCGCGAGACAGCCCGTGTGGGGCGGAAAGGGATCGTGGCGTTTCCCAACTTTGCGCATTGGCCCAATCGCTGGAGCATTGTGCGAGGCCGTATGCCGGTGACGCGGCGTCTGCCCTACCAGTGGTACGACACGCCCAACATCCGTGTCGGCACTTATGCTGACTTTGCTGTGCTAGCGCGTAAAAACCAGTTGCAGATCACCGAGTCATTTGGCATTCAGGACGATCGCGTGGTGCGCTGGTGGCCCAATGCGCGGGCCTCCACGGCGGTGTTTCGTTTGCAACATCGCTGAAGCGATGCCAGCCCGCCCAAGCAAATAGTCTGGCGCCCGCAAAGGGTGGACAGGCACGTAGCAATCCCCCGACACGGCAACGCTATCATGCGCGGGAACACATGACCTGCGACGTGGAGTGGTTGCAGGCGGTTGACTTTTCCACCACCCGACCCAACACCTACTTTCAACAGGAGAACCACCATGGGACAAACCGTACAGATCAAGACCGCTGATGGCCACAGCGTTGATGCCTACGTGGCACAACCCCAGGGCAAGCCCCGTGCGGCCCTGGTGGTGTTGCAGGAAATTTTCGGGGTCAATCACCATATTCGAGCGGTGGCCGATGGCTTTGCCATGGCGGGTTTCTTGGTCGTGGCGCCGGCCACCTTCCAGCGTGCCCAGGCTGGCGTGGAGTTGGGCTACACCCCTGACGACATGAACGCCGGCTTCGCACTCAAAACCGCCATTGAAGCGCTCCCCGCACCGGGCGTGCTGGCGGACATCCAGGCGGCGGTGAACTACGCGGCCACCACCAGTGGCGGCAAGGTGGGCGTGGTGGGCTACTGCTGGGGCGGTTTACTGACCTGGCGGGCGGCCACGCTGTTGCAAGGGGTCAGCGCGGCCGTGCCCTACTACGGGGGCGGCGTGACCAGCGACGTGGAAGCGGCGCGCAAACCGAATTGCCCGGTGATGGCCCACTTTGGCGACAAGGACCACTGGATTCCACTGGACACCGTGGAGGCTTTCCGCCGGGCACAGCCTGCGGTGGAGGTTCACGTCTATGCCGCTGACCACGGCTTTAACTGCAACGAGCGCGGCTCGTACAACGAAGCGGCGGCCAACACAGCGCTCGAGCGCACGCTGGCCTTCTTCAACCAGCACCTGGCCTGATCAGCCTTGCTCTTGTAAATATTGCGCGGTGTCGACGGCGAAATAGGTCAGCACGCCATCGGCTCCCGCCCGCTTGAAGGCCAGCAGGCTCTCGAGCATCACAGCTTGCTGATCCAGCCAGCCGTTGCGGGCCGCGGCCATGAGCATGGCGTACTCGCCAGACACCTGGTAGGCGAAGGTCGGCACCTGGAAGGTGTCCTTGACGCGTCGCACGATGTCCAGGTAAGGCATACCCGGCTTGACCATGACCATGTCGGCACCTTCGTCGATGTCCATCGCCACTTCGCGCAAGGCTTCATCGCTGTTGCCCGGGTCCATCTGGTAGACCTTCTTGTTGCTTTTGCCCAGGTTGCTGGCAGAGCCCACGGCATCGCGAAAGGGCCCATAAAAAGCACTGGCGTACTTCGCGCTGTAGGCCATGATGCGGGTGTGGATGTGACCGGCTGATTCCAGGGCTTGTCGAATGGCGCCAATGCGTCCATCCATCATGTCGCTGGGCGCCACGATGTCGACACCGGCATCGGCCTGTGTCATGGCTTGTTGCACCAGCACCTGGACCGTCTCATCGTTGAGGATGTAGCCGGTGTCGTCGAGCAGACCATCCTGTCCGTGGCTGGTGAAGGGGTCGAGCGCGACGTCGGTCATCACGCCGAGCTCCGGGAAATGTTGTTTCAGTGAACGCACCACCTGGGGGACCAAGCCCTTTTCGTTGAAAGCCTCGCGCCCATCCTCGGTTTTGCGAGAAGGATCGATCACGGGGAACAAGGCCATCACGGGAATGCCCAGCGCCACACAGCGCTCGGCCACGGGCAGCAGCAAGTCCAGGCTCAGGCGCTCCACCCCCGGCATCGAGCCCACGGCCTCGCGTCGACCCTGTCCCTCCAGCACGAACACCGGGTAAATCAGGTCATTGACGGACAAGGCGTGCTCACGCACCAGTCGTCGGGTGAAGTCATCGCGACGCAATCGGCGGGGACGGCCGGCGGGAAATGCAGTGGGGCGGATCGTCATGAAAGCTCCAGAAAAAGTGCGCGCCTGACATTTTGACGTGTCAGCGCCACGCGACAGTATCGGAAAGTCTGCATTGTGACGCAAGCGCGAACTTGACCCCCGGGTTTATCTGACTACGAGGCTGCCCCGGCCCTTTGCTAGATTGAGGGCGGGCGGTTTGCCGCCCCCCGCTTATCCTCCCTGAGCGGGCGCTGTCAGCGATAGGGTGACAGCTTTTTGCCCGGCTGAGACCGGGCTTCTTTTTGTGCGTCTACACTGCACACATGCTTTGGATCAAAACCCTTCATATCGTCTTTGTGGCCAGCTGGTTTGCGGGGCTGTTTTACCTGCCGCGCATCTTTGTGAACCTGGCCGAGGTGCCGCCCGGTTCTGAGGCCGAACGGGATCGGCTGCTGACCATGGCCCGGCGGCTCATGCGCTTCACCCACTTGCTGATGGTGCCGGCCGTGGCGCTGGGGGTTGCGCTGTGGGCGGGCTACGGCATTGGCTGGGGGCCGGGCCAGGGATGGATGCATGTGAAGTGGCTCGGCGTGGTGCTGGTGCTGGGCTATCACCACGTCTGCATGCGCATGCTCAAGCGCTTTGAACGTGGTGAGAACCATCGCAGCGAGCGCTGGTACCGTGTTTTCAACGAAGTGCCCGTGCTCTTGATGCTGTTGATTGTGTCGCTGGTCGTCGTCAAACCCTCCGACTGGGGCACCTTTCTGACGGACTGGCTCTGGGGTCTGCTGGTGCTGGCGGCGGTTGGCGGGCTGGCCTGGTGGCGCAGACGCTGACGGACGATGCACAAAAGCTCGGCATGGCCCCTGGCCGGCGTGTATGCCGTGCTGATGGTTTATGCGAGCCTTTATCCGTTTGACCAGTGGCGCGACCAGGACCTGGTGCCGTGGTCGTTTGTCACGCATCCCTGGACCCCCTACTGGAGCGGCTTTGATGTGGTGTCCAACTGGCTGGGGTATGCGCCACTGGGCTTTTGGCTGACGCTGGGCGCCTTGCGCAGTGGCGTGCAACGCGGCACGGTGGCTTACAGCGTGATGGCCGCGGCAGGCCTCTCTTTTCTGCTGGAAAGCTTGCAATCCTATTTGCCGGCCCGCGTGCCATCCTTGTTGGACTTCACGCTCAACACCGCCGGGGCCCTTTGCGGAGCCAGTGCCGCCCATGCCCTGGAGCAGCTGGGTTGGCTGGATCGCTGGAGTCGCTTTCGAGCGCGCTGGTTTGTCCCGGACGCGCGCTTGAGCTTGGTGGCATTATTTTTGTGGCCGACGGCACTGCTGTTTCCGGCCGCCGTTCCCTTCGGGCTCGGCCAGGTGCTGGAGCGGCTGGAGGACGCCGTGGGTGCGTGGCTCAAGGACACCCCGTTTCTGGAGTGGTTGCCGCTGCGCCATGTGGAGTTGCAGCCCTTGGTGCCGGGCGCTGAGTTGTTGTGCGTGATGCTGGGCCTGCTCACCCCCTGTCTCCTGGGTTTTTCCATCATTCGGCATCAGCACCAGCGGTTGCTGGCGGTGGTGGTCGTGGTGGGTATGGGGGTGGCCGCGTCGGCTTTGTCGGCGGCCTTGAGTTTTGGTCCTCGCCACGCGTGGGTCTGGTTGCAATTGCCGACGTGGCTGGGGATGGCCATGGGCATCGTCGTGGCCTGCATCATGAGCATGCTCTCGGCCCGGGCCTGTCTGGCCTGCCTGCTGTGTGTGCTGGTGCTCAACCTGGCCATCCTCAACCAGGCACCCGCCAGCGAGTATTTCGCCCAGACCTTGCAGACCTGGGAGCAAGGTCGATTCATCCGGTTTCACGGCGTGGCCCAGTGGTTGGGTTGGTTGTGGCCGTATGGGGTGCTTGGGCTGGCGCTGGCGCGGGCTGGTCGCTCCGATGAGGGGCGAGCCTAGAATCTCGTTCATGTCACAGACCTCCTACTACCAGCACCATGTGTTCTTTTGCCTCAACGAGCGCAAGAACGGCGAAGCCTGTTGCATGCAACAAGGCGCTCAACAGGCCTTTGACCACTGCAAATCGCGCGTCAAAGCGCTGGGCCTGTCAGGCCCGGGCGGCGTGCGCATCAACAAGGCGGGGTGTCTGGACCGTTGTGCGGGCGGCCCAGTGATGGTCGTGTATCCGCAGGCGGTGTGGTACACCTTTGTGGACGAACACGACATCGATGAAATCATCGACTCTCACCTGGTCAAAGGACAACCGGTGGTACGCTTGAGAGTGCCGGCAGACGTGGGTCGCTGACCCATGAATCTGCAAACCCAGCGGCTCACCGTGCATGGCGCCTGTGGCGATATCGAGGCGTTGCGGGATGAACCCAGCGGCCCCAGCAAAGGCGTGGCCGTGATCTCTCACCCGCACCCGCTCTTCGGGGGCACCATGGACAACAAAGTGGTGCAAACATTGGCGCGAGCGTTTGTGCAAAGCGGTTGGAGCGCCGTGCGCTTCAACTTTCGCGGTGTGGGCCACAGCGCGGGTCACTACGACGAGGGGCGGGGGGAGGTGGACGACCTGCTCGCGGTGCTGACCCATCAAGCGGAGCATGGACCCCTCGCGCTCGCCGGATTCTCGTTTGGGGCCTTTGTCACCGCCTCGGCTGCTGCGCAACTGGCGGGGCAGCGGCCGGTCGAGCAACTGGTGCTCGTGGGCACAGCGGCCTCTCGGTTTCAGGTGCCGGCGGTGCCCCCTGACCTGCATGAACGAACCCTGGTGGTTCACGGTGAGGAAGACGACACGGTGCCGCTTTCAGCGGTGATGGATTGGGCCCGGCCACAGACCCTGCCGGTGTTGGTGGTGCCCGGGGGCGGGCATTTCTTTCATGGACAATTGCCGCTGTTGAAGTCCCGCGTGATGCGCCATTTGGGGGCTTGAGGGGTGTGCTGCGAGCGCTGGCGGTTGGGCCAGACACCACAAGCCCTCCAGGTGGTGCACGGCTTGTCATCGTGTCCGGCGCGTCCCTCTTCCAAGGAATGTGTGTGAATCTGTCTTGTGTTGCTGTCTGGGCGCGCCGCGTCGCAGTCCTCTGCTGTGTCTGGTGGTCGGTGAGTGCCTGGGCGCAGTTGCCCGCCCCCCCTGAAATTGCGGCCCGCAGCTATTTGCTCATGGACGTGAGTGCCGGACAGGTGCTGGCGCAGCAGCAGGCCGATGTGCCCGTTGAACCGGCGTCACTCACCAAACTGATGAGTGCCTACATCGTCTTTGATGCCCTCAAGTCCGGCAAGATCACCTTGCAGCAGACGTTTCCCGTGAGCCAACGCGCCTGGAAGATGCCGGGCTCGCGCATGTTCATTGATCCCAAGATGCAGGTGCCGGTGGAGGACTTGCTCAAAGGCATGATTGTGCAATCGGGCAATGACGCCACCATTGCGTTGGCCGAAGGTGTGGCTGGTAGCGTGGAGCGCTTTGTGCAACTCATGAACGACCAGGCGCAGGCGTTGGGGATGCGCCACACCGCCTACAAAAACCCGGAAGGCCTCACCGAACCGGGCCACACCACCACCGCACAAGACCTGGCCATACTGTCGCAGCGGCTGTTGAAGGAGTTCCCCGACTACATCAGTTATTACTCGCTCAAGAAATACCGCTATCCTGGCACCCCGGCCGCCAACGACAGCAACCGCAACCTGCTGTTGTTTCGCGACCCCAGCGTCGACGGCTTGAAGACGGGTCATACGCAAGCGGCCGGCTACTGCCTGATCGCCACTGCCAAACGCGACATGCCGGGCCTGACGGGTCGTCGATTGCTCTCGATCGTGCTGGGGGCCACCAGCGAAAGCGCCCGAGCCATTGAGTCGCAAAAGCTGTTGAACTGGGGTTTCACGGCCTATGACGCGGTCAAACTGTTTGATGGCAACCAAGCCATCTTGACGCCGCCGGTGTGGAAAAGCCGCCAGTCGACCATGCCCATCGGTCGACCCGACGCGATCGTCGTGGCGATCCCCGCCGGCCAGCTGGCCAAGCTGAAAACCGAGGTGGCCCGCCCAGACCCGCTGGTGGCGCCTTTTCAGCGGGGTCAGACCGTGGCACAGCTCAAGCTGACCCTGGGTGACCAGCCGTTGCCAGACATCCCCCTGGTCAGTCTGCAGCAAGTCGAGCAGGCTGGCGTGATCGGCCGCGCCTGGGATGCGGTGCGCTTGTGGATCAAGTGAGCGCACGCCAACTGGCCAAAAACGGCTGAAAAACCAACGGCTTGGCGCAACGTCCTCAACCTGATACACTAGAAGGCTTTTCGGAATTTATTTCCGAGAGGATTTCACGTTTGCGTTTATCGTTTTAGGGACGTTTTTCAATGCCAACCATCAACCAACTCGTGCGTCAGGGGCGGGAGGTCGAAAAGACCAAATCCAAAAGCCCCGCGATGCAAAACTCGCCTCAGCGTCGTGGCGTGTGCACCCGCGTGTACACCACGACCCCCAAGAAGCCGAACTCCGCCCTGCGCAAAGTGGCCAAGGTTCGTCTGACCAACGGGTTTGAGGTCATCTCGTACATCGGCGGTGAAGGTCACAACCTGCAGGAGCACTCGGTCGTGCTCGTGCGCGGTGGTCGTGTCAAGGACTTGCCGGGTGTGCGCTACCACATCGTGCGTGGCTCGCTCGACTTGCAAGGCGTCAAGGATCGCAAGCAGTCGCGCTCCAAGTACGGTGCCAAGCGTCCCAAGAAGGCCTGATGTAGGTTTTCCGGGTTCTAATCGTTTTCATTTTTTCGGTGTTTCTTCAGTCAGGCAGACTGTTTGAAACGAAGTGACCCCAAGCGCACTCCAGCGTGGGTCGAGTAAGTGAGAGTCCGATGGCTCTCGCGGTGTTCCGAAAGGGCACCAACTGAAGCAACAGAGGTAACAACATGCCACGTCGTCGCGAAGTCCCCAAACGTGAAATCCTGCCGGATCCCAAGTACGGCAATGTCGAGCTGTCCAAATTCATGAACGTGATCATGGAAGGCGGCAAGAAAGCAGTCGCCGAGCGCATCATTTATGGCGCGCTCGAGCAAATCGAACAGAAGTCGGGCAAGGATCCGCTCGAGCTGTTCAACCAGGCCATCAACAACGTCAAGCCCATGGTCGAGGTGAAATCCCGCCGTGTGGGCGGCGCCAACTACCAGGTGCCCGTTGAAGTGCGCCCGGTGCGTCGCCTCGCGCTGTCCATGCGCTGGCTCAAGGAAGCCGCTCGCAAGCGCGGTGAGAAGTCCATGGCCCTGCGCCTGGCCAACGAGTTGCTGGAAGCCTCTGAAGGCCGTGGCGGCGCCATGAAAAAGCGTGACGAAGTTCACCGCATGGCCGAAGCCAACAAGGCCTTCTCGCACTTCCGTTTCTAATTCGGGCCCGCGTCGGCGGGTGCTGGCCGGCCGGGCGTTGTGCCCGGCCCCACGTCTGTGGCGCTGTCCTCACTTTTAAAGGCTTTACATCATGGCTCGCAAGACCCCCATCGAGCGTTACCGCAACATCGGTATTT
Organism: Betaproteobacteria bacterium; assembly: GCA_009923505.1. Classification (GTDB taxonomy): domain Bacteria; phylum Pseudomonadota; class Gammaproteobacteria; order Burkholderiales; family Burkholderiaceae_C; genus Limnohabitans. The sequence continues at coordinate 2,287 of RFTK01000090.1, read as the reverse complement.
CCGCTCACATCGACGCCGGCAAGACCACCACCACCGAACGTATCCTGTTCTACACCGGTGTGAACCACAAGATCGGTGAAGTGCATGACGGTGCCGCCACCATGGACTGGATGGAGCAGGAGCAAGAGCGTGGTATCACCATCACGTCCGCAGCCACCACCTGCTTCTGGAAAGGCATGGACATGTCGTTCCCCGAGCACCGCATCAACATCATCGACACCCCGGGCCACGTGGACTTCACCATTGAGGTGGAGCGCTCCATGCGCGTGCTCGACGGCGCTTGCATGGTGTACTGCGCTGTGGGTGGTGTGCAGCCCCAGTCTGAAACCGTCTGGCGTCAGGCAAACAAATACCGCGTACCGCGTCTGGCCTTCGTGAACAAGATGGACCGCACCGGTGCCAACTTCTTCAAGGTGGTGGACCAGATGAAACTGCGCCTGAAAGCCAACCCAGTGCCCATCGTGATCCCCATTGGGGCTGAAGAAAACTTCAAGGGCGTGGTGGATCTGCGCAAGATGAAGGCCATCATTTGGGATGAGGCCTCTCAGGGCATGAAGTTCACCTTCGAAGAAATCCCCGCCGATTTGGTGGAAGAGGCCAAGAAGTGGCGTGAAGCCATGGTCGAGTCGGCGGCTGAAGCCAACGAAGACCTGATGAACAAGTACCTGGAAAACGGCGACCTCTCTGAAGAGGAAATCACCGAGGGCCTGCGCACCCGCACCATTGCGGGCGAAATCCAGCCCATGCTGTGTGGCACGGCGTTCAAGAACAAGGGCGTACAGCGCATGCTCGACGCCGTGATCGAACTCATGCCCTCGCCGCTGGACATTCCCCCGGTGGCCGGCACCGATGATGACGAGAAAGAAGTCACCCGCAAGGCCGACGACGGCGAGAAATTCTCCGCCCTCGCCTTCAAACTGATGACCGACCCCTTCGTCGGACAACTGACTTTTGTGCGCGTGTACTCCGGCGTCCTCTCCAAGGGTGACACGGTGTACAACCCGGTCAAGGGCAAGAAAGAGCGTATCGGTCGTATCGTGCAGATGCACGCCAACAACCGCGAGGAAATCGAAGAGATCCGCGCCGGTGACATCGCCGCATGCGTGGGCCTGAAGGATGTGACCACCGGTGAAACCCTGTGTGACCCGGACAACATCGTGATGCTCGAGCGCATGATCTTCCCCGAGCCCGTGATTGCACAGGCCGTCGAGCCCAAGACCAAGGCCGACCAGGAAAAGATGGGTATCGCCCTGCAACGTCTGGCCGCTGAAGATCCTTCGTTCCGCGTCAAGACCGACGAAGAATCAGGTCAGACCATCATCTCCGGCATGGGTGAACTGCACCTGGAGATCATCGTGGACCGCATGAAGCGCGAATTTGGTGTGGAAGCCAACGTGGGCAAGCCCCAGGTGGCCTACCGCGAAACCGTGCGCAAGCAAGTCACCGATGTCGAAGGCAAGTTCGTGCGCCAATCCGGTGGTAAGGGTCAGTACGGTCACGTGGTGTTCACGCTGGAGCCGCAAGAGCCGGGCAAGGGCTTCGAGTTCGTTGACGCCATCAAGGGTGGTGTGGTGCCGCGTGAATACATTCCGGCGGTGGAAAAAGGTGTGGTCGAGGCGTTGAACTCGGGCGTGCTCGCCGGCTATCCGGTCGTGGACGTCAAGGTCACGCTGACCTTCGGTTCCTACCACGACGTGGACTCCTCCGAGCAGGCGTTCAAGATGGCCGCCATCTTCGGTTTCAAGGAAGCCGCCAAGAAGGCCAGTCCCGTCATCCTCGAGCCCATGATGGCCGTGGAAGTCGAGACCCCGGAAGACTACGCCGGCAACGTGATGGGCGACTTGTCCTCACGTCGCGGCATGGTGCAGGGGATGGACGACATGGTCGGTGGCGGCAAAGCCATCAAGGCCGAGGTGCCCCTGTCCGAGATGTTCGGCTACTCGACGACCCTGCGCTCGATGTCGCAAGGTCGCGCCACCTATACGATGGAATTCAAGCATTACGCCGAAGCACCGCGCAACGTCTCCGAGGCGATCGTGGCGGCACGTGCCAAGTAATTTCTGATTTCAGCCGGCTCGCGCAAGCGGGCCCGTCTGCGACAACACGCCGTCCCGTTCCCCGTGCGGGATGACCCAGCAGTGATGTGCAGACGTAAAACCGTAACACGGGTACTGCTCTTTGGAGAAACACAATGGCAAAAGGCAAGTTTGAACGGACCAAGCCGCACGTGAACGTGGGCACGATCGGTCACGTGGACCATGGCAAGACGACGCTGACGGCGGCGATC
>RFTK01000089.1 GCA_009923505.1 Betaproteobacteria bacterium | reverse complement strand
GCCCAATGCGATGTAGTGACGCGACAGGGCTTCGTCCGGTGTCAGAAAGCCGGGCACTTTACCCGCCTTGAGAATGCGGCGCATGGCGTCTTCGATGGCAGTGCGCACCACCGGGTGATCCGGTTGACCCACATAGCCCAGCGACGCGGACAGATCGGCCGGCCCGATGAAGATGCCGTCCACGCCTTCCACCGCCGCAATCGCCTCGATGTTGTTGAGCGCGGTTTGGGTTTCCACCTGTACCAGCACGCAGATCTGGTCGTTGGCTTCTCGGCCGTATTGCGCAATGCGACCCCAGCGTGACGCGCGCGCGCCCCCCATGCCGCGAATGCCTTGGGGTGGGTAGCGGGTGGCCTCGACCACGGCGCGGGCCTGCTCGGCCGTGTCCACCATGGGTACCAGGATGGACTGCACACCCAGATCCAGGTAGCGCTTGATGATGGTCACGCCCGCATGGCCGTGGCCCACCGGCACACGGGCCACCGCGTGTGTGTTCGGGTAGCCCGCAATAGCTTGCAGTTGCGCCAGGATGGAGGGCACATCGTTGGGAGAGTGCTCGCCATCCACCAACACCCAGTCAAAACCTGCGCCCGCACAGATTTCGGTGGTGTAGGCATTGGCCAGACCCAGCCACAGACCGATTTGTAGACGCTTTTCGTGCAGGGCTTGTTTGAAGGGATTGATGGGATTGTGCATGGTGAGGGTTTCGTGAGGGTCAGTGAGTGAAGGCGATCAAAGAGGAGAGCCGCAAGTAGGACTAATCAGAGAAAGGACGGTGCTGTTTGAGCCGCGCAAGATCACACCGTCGTGGCACCGTGCCTCAGCGCTTAACCCGGGTTGAAATACGGGTGCAGGCTGCTGATGCGGCCGTCATAGACAGGGGGTTGTTCGTCGATCTGCAAGGTGATGCCAATCAGGTCGCTGGCCAGATGGGGATCGAAGTGCTTATGAAGGACCTCGATCAACGCATCGCCAGCCGCTTGTTTGACCGGTTCGCTGCGCCCGCCAGCCATGCGCAAATTGAGGTACAGGAATTGATAGTCGCGCCCTGGCGGCGGCTGGTCATCGCCCACGGCGTGATGCGCTGCTGGATACGCCAGCACCCGTGTGCCGCCTTTGGGGAAAACCGGCTTGTCGTGTTCATCGCGTTGCGCCAGCATGCAATTGGCCAGGTCTCGGCATAGCACGTCAAAGTCGGTACGCTGTTGCAGCGCCGGGGTGTAAAGCAGAACCAGATGGGGCATGGGCGGTCTCGCGAATGTCTGTATGGGGTGGGAGGACGTGGGCCAGGCTCAGGGGCTGCGTGGGTCACTTCCCATGGGCATTAGCCTGCGTCACGGTCCTCACAACCGACTGAATGCCTGGTAATTGTGCTCTGAACTCGCCTGGGCTGCCGGCACGTCGGTGCCCTCTTGCGGTGTCACCGGGAACACGGCATTCACCTGCCCGGTTCCCGACGCGCCGAAGTAGGGCGTGATGATCTCCGCCTTTGCGCGGTAGGCCGACCAACCCAGGGCGCCCAGCATCATTGCGGTGTCGTGCATGAATCCTTCTCCGTGGCCTTTGGTGGCGTATTCGGGCAGCATCTCGCAAAAGGTGTCCCATTCGCCTCGCTGCCACATGCCCAGCACATGGTGATCGAGTTGCTCCAGGAACGGGCTCCAGATCTTGAACGCATAGTCAGGTGCCAACCCGTTTTGTGCAAAACGGTGCGAGAGCGATCCGCTGGCCAGAAACGCCACGGTGCCATCGTAGTGCTGTTCAACCGCCTGGCGCATCGCCCAGCCCAGCCGGGCACTGTCGTTCAGGTAATGCGCCATGCACAAGGCGGAGACCGAGACCACCTTGAAATGCTGATCGGGGTTCATGTAGCGCAGCGGCACCAGCGTGGCGTATTCGGGTGCCAAGGTGGTGGCGTCGTGCGCCAGGGTTTCCACGCCGTGCTCGTTGCACGCCTTCGCCAGCAATTTCCCCAGGTCGGGGTTGCCGGGCGACTCGAAGCCCATGTTGCTGATGAAGTGCGGCAACTCGTTGCTGGTGTAGGTGCCTTTGAAGTGCGGCGCGCAGTTGATGTGGTAATTGGCATTGACCAGCCAGTGCGTGTCAAACACCACCAGCGTGTCCACACCGGCCGCACGGCAGCGGCGGCTGATCTCACGGTGACCCTCGATCGCGTCCTCGCGTGTGCCTTGGCGAGGCCCGTCGAGCTCGCTCAGGTACATGCTGGGCACGTGGGTGATTTTGGCAACGAGTGCAAGGCGTCCCATGTTCAGGCCCCCCAGTGCGGGATGTGGTGACTGCCCAGCGACACGGCCACGTTCTTGGGTTCACAAAACACCTCGTAACTCCAGGTGCCGCCTTCGCGCCCGGTGCCACTGGCCTTGGTGCCGCCAAATGGCTGACGCAGGTCGCGCACGTTCTGGCTGTTGACAAAGCACATGCCGGCCTCGATGGCCGCCGCCACGCGGTGTGCACGGCCCAGGTTTTCGGTCCACACGTAGCTGGAGAGGCCATACTGAATGTCGTTGGCTAATTCAATCGCGTGGGCCTCGTCCTTGAACGCGATCAGGCACGCCACCGGGCCGAAAATCTCTTCCTGCGCGATGCGCATGCGGTTGTGGACGTCGGCGAACACCGTGGGCCACACATAGTTGCCGCGGCGCACGCGCTCGGGCAGTTCGGGCGCGTAGCTCGGGCGGTCCAGGCCACCGCACACCAGGGAGGCGCCTTCCTGGGGGCCAAGCTCGATGTAGCTGCGCACCTTGGCCAGGTGAGCCGTGCTGATCATCGGGCCGACAATGGTGCTCTCATCCAGCGGGTCGCCCACCGTGATCCGTTTGGCGCGCGCGGTGAAGCGGTCCACAAATGCGTTGTAGATCGATTGCTGCACCAGGATGCGGCTGCCTGCGGTACAACGCTCGCCGTTGTTGGAGAAGATCATGAACACGGCGGCGTCCAGCGCGCGGTCGAGGTCGGCGTCCTCAAAGATGACGAAGGGTGACTTGCCCCCCAGCTCCATACTGAACTTCTTCAGTCCCGCCGAGCGCACGATGCGGTCACCCGTGGCCGTCGAGCCGGTGAAGGAAATGGCGCGCACATCCGGATGGGCCACCAACGGTTCTCCCGCCTCGCGCCCGTAACCTTGCACCAGGTTCAGCACGCCCGGGGGTACCCCGGCTTCGAGTGCCAACTCGCCCAGGCGAGACGCGGTCATGGGTGAGAGCTCGCTCATCTTGAGCACCGCTGTGTTGCCAAACGCCAGACAAGGCGCCACTTTCCAGGTGGCCGTCATGAAGGGCACGTTCCAAGGGCTGATGAGTGCACACACGCCCACCGGGTGGAAGAGCGTGTAGTTCAGGTGCGTGGGGGTCGGGTAGGTGTGGCCATCCACGCGTGTGCACATCTCGGCAAAGTAGGTGAAGTTGTCACTGGCGCGAGGCACCAACTGCTTGCCCGTCTGTGCAATCACCTGGCCGCAGTCGTTGGTTTCGGTCTGGGCAATCTCGGGCACATGACGGGTGATCAACTCGCCGAGCTTGCGCATGACCTTGGCGCGTTCGGCCGCCGGGGTATTGGCCCAGCCCGGAAACGCCGCCTTGGCGGCGGCCACGGCCGCATTGACCTCCTCGGTACCTCCGCGCGCCACCTGGCCGATCACGTCCTGGGTCGCCGGATTGATGTTGTCGAAATAGTCGTGGCTCGCAACGCGCTGGCCATTGATAAGGTGGTCGATATTCATGCCATGGTTTCCAGTTGAGGGAGCGACACGTCAGCGGGCCCCTCCAGTTGAATCAACTCATCCAGCAAGCCATACAGCTGGGCCAGCTTGTCCTTGCCCAAGGACTGTTCCAGCCAGACGTAGTGGGCTTCAATAGTGCGCGAAAGTGTGCCAACCAAACGCAGGCCTTGTTCGGTCGGTCGCACCACGCTGCGGCGCTGGTCCTGGGGGTCGCGCTCGCGGGTGAGCAAGCCGTCACGCTCCATTCGTGACAACACGCCGGTGAGGCTGGGGCCCAGCAAAAACGCCTCGCGCGCGACGCGCCCGGTTTCCACGCCCTGGCCGCCCTGGCTGTGGTCTTCGCCCAGGACACGCAACACGCGCCATTGCTGATCGCTGAGGGATTGCTGGCGTAGGCTGGGGCGCGTATGGGCCATCACAGCCTCACGGGCTTGTAACAGCAGGCGTGGCAGGTTGCGGTGACTGAACGTGAGGCCCATGCGGAATTATTTAACTTGTTAAATTTTTGTCAAGAGGGTGAGCCCTGGCCGCCACTTGGCACGATGGGGGCCAATGCCGCACAAAGACTGTTGATTTGTCCAGTATCATGCGGCATGGCCAAGGACAAAACCCTCTACACCTGCTCCGCCTGCGGGGGCAGCACACCCCGTTGGCTGGGGCGGTGCCCGCAATGCGGCGAGTGGAACACGCTGATCGAGTCCGCGCCCAGCGCAGCGGGGGCGGGCAAGCATCGTTTCAGTGCGATGGCGGGCCTGGCGCCGAGCTCGGCGGTGGCTGTACTGGCCGACATCGAAGCGGCCGATGTGGCGCGGACCCCCACGGGTCAAGAGGAACTGGACCGCGTGCTGGGGGGGGGTATCGTCCCTGGTGCCGTGGTGCTGATCGGAGGAGACCCGGGTATTGGCAAATCCACCTTGCTACTCCAGGCCCTGGATGGCTTGCAGCGCAGTGGCTACCCCTGCCTGTATGTCACGGGCGAGGAGTCCGGCGCGCAGGTTGCGTTGCGTTCACAGCGACTGGGGTTGGCGCAGAGTCAGGTGCAGGTGCTGGCCGAGACCCAGCTCGAGACCATCCTGGCGACAGTCGAGAAGCTGAAACCGGCAGTGCTGGTGATGGACTCAATTCAAACCGTGTACACCGAGCAGCTCACCAGTGCCCCCGGCTCAGTGGCGCAGGTGCGCGAGTGCGCGGCCCACCTCACCCGCATGGCCAAGGCGCTGGGCGTCACGGTCGTGCTGGTCGGGCATGTGACCAAGGAGGGCGCCTTGGCGGGGCCGCGTGTGCTCGAACACATGGTCGACACCGTGCTGTATTTCGAGGGTGACACCCACTCCAGTTACCGCCTGGTGCGTGCCATCAAGAACCGCTTTGGCGCGGTCAACGAGATCGGGGTCTTTGCGATGACCGACAAAGGCCTGCGCGGCGTGAGCAACCCCAGCGCCATCTTCCTGAGTCAGCACGCCGAGCCGGTGCCAGGCAGTTGCGTGCTCGTCACGCTCGAGGGCACGCGTCCGTTGCTGGTCGAGGTGCAGGCGCTGGTCGATACCGGTGGGCCGAGCCCCAGGCGCTTGTCGGTGGGGCTTGAACGCGACCGATTGGCGATGTTGCTGGCGGTATTACACCGCCATGCTGGCGTGGCCTGCATGGACCAGGATGTGTTTGTCAACGCGGTGGGTGGCGTGCGCATCAGCGAGCCAGCCGCCGACCTGGCGGTGCTGCTGGCGATCCAGAGCAGTCTGCGCGGGCGGGCGTTGCCACGCGGGTTCATTGCCTTTGGCGAGGTGGGTCTGGCTGGCGAAGTGCGGCCTGCTCCACGTGGTCAGGAGCGCTTGCGCGAAGCGGCCAAGCTGGGATTTTCCGTGGCGCTGGTACCCAAGGCGAACATGCCCAAAAAGCCCATCGAAGGGCTCACGCTGTGGCCCATCGAGCGCATCGACGAGGCGATTGCGCGGGTGCGCGAACTCAACTGAGTGCCACCCCAAACCCTGGCCCGCTCGCTCGCCCCCCAACCCAGCAGCAGGCAGGGTTTGCAGGGTCGACGGGTCCAATCCACGGCCGCCTGCGCGACAATCGCCGCATGAATGTTTCGAAATGGATGATTCCTATCGCCGCGGGGCTGGGCCTGATCGGCGCTTATCAGGCCTACGGTTGGCCGGGGGTGGCCTTTGCCGTGACAGCGCTGGTGATGTGGGCCTTGATGCACTTCAACCGACTGGTGCATGTGCTCAAACGTGCGGCAGACCGCCCCGTGGGCTATGTGGGCAGCGCGGTCATGCTCAACGCCAAGCTCAAGACCGGTGTGAACCTGATGCACGTCGTGGCGCTCACCAAAAGCCTGGGCGAACAACGCTCGCCCCAGGGCGAGGAGCCCGAGCTGTACCGCTGGACCGACGGCACCAATTCCCATGTCACCTGTCGCTTTGATCGGGGGCGGCTGACCGAGTGGACCCTCGTGCGACCCCCGACCGACGAAAGACCCCAGGACGGGTCGTAAAATCGCACCCTGTTTGTGACGTCAGCCGGCCTCAGGTCGGCTCGACTTCTTCTTCACCTGAAAGGATTCCCATGAGTGCAGTGCCCCCGTCGATGGCCGATCGTGACGGCAAGATCTGGATGGACGGCCAGCTGGTTGACTGGCGGGATGCCAAGATCCACGTGCTGACCCACACGCTGCACTACGGCTGCGGCGCCTTTGAGGGCGTGCGGGCTTACAAGACGGCCAACGGCACCGCCATCTTCCGTTTGCAAGAGCACACCGAGCGGCTCTACAACAGCGCCAAGATCCTGCGCATGAAGATACCTTTCTCGCAGGAGCAGTTCAACGAGGCGCAAAAACAAGTGGTGCGCGAGAACCAACTCGAGACCTGCTATCTGCGCCCGCTGGTGTGGATCGGCTCGCAAAAGCTCGGCGTGTCTCCCAAGGGCAACACCATTCACGCCATGGTGGCCGCCTGGGCCTGGGGCGCCTACCTGGGCGAAGAGGGTTTGAAGCGCGGCATCCGCGTGAAGACCTCGAGCTACACCCGACACCACGTCAACATCACCATGACGCAAGCCAAGGCGGTGAGCAACTACACCAACTCCATCCTGGCCAACATGGAAGCTACCGATGACGGCTACGACGAGGCACTCTTGCTGGATGCCAGCGGCTTCGTGTCTGAAGGCGCGGGGGAGAACGTGTTCGTCATCAAGAACGGCGTGATCTACACCCCCGACCTGTCGGCCGGTGCCCTGAACGGTATCACCCGCAACACGGTGTTCCACATTGCCAAGGACCTCGGCCTGGACATCGTGCAAAAACGCATCACGCGTGACGAGGTCTATATCGCGGACGAAGCCTTCTTCACCGGCACCGCCGCTGAAGTCACGCCGATCCGCGAACTCGACCGTGTCGAGCTCGGCAGCGGTTCGCGCGGCCCCATCACCGAGAAAATCCAGAACGCCTTCTTCGACATCGTCAATGGACGCAACCCGAAGTACGCGCACTGGTTGACCCAGGTCTGAAGCGGGAGTCTGGCCATGACACACGTTGTCGAATTGCGCGCCCAGGATCTCAACGGTCACGGCGGCACGTTCTGCCCCAACCCGCAAGCCCAGATGGCGCTGTGGAACTCTCACCCCAAGGTGTTCCTCGATGTCGCCACCACGGGTGAGGCCCGTTGCCCTTACTGCGGCACGGTGTATCAACTCAAGGCCGGCGAACACGTCGCCGCGCACTGACCGGGTTGCCCACTTCCATGGCGGGCATCCGCTCGCTGGTGATCGCCCCTCAGTGGATTGGCGACGCCGTCATGACCGAGCCTTTGATGGCGCGGTTGTTCGCCCGTGGTGAGCGCGTTTGTGTGGCGGCCCTGCCGTGGGTGGCGCCCGTCTACCGCGCCATGAGCAGCGTAGCCGAGGTCATCGAGTTGCCGTTCCAGCATGGTGCTTTGCAGTGGGCCGAGCGTAGAGCCTTGGGACGGGCCTGGCGCGGACAATACGACCGCGCCTATGTGTGCCCCAACTCACTTAAAAGTGCTCTGCTACCCTGGCTGGCCGGCATTCCCATCCGAATCGGTTATTGGGGCGAGTGGCGACTGGGTGTGTTGACCCATCGTCTCAGCAACCCGCCACGCGACCGTCGCCCCCCCATGGTGGCGTTTTACGCCGACTTGGCCTCGGTGGATGCGCCGTCGCTCAACCCCTCGATGGCTCCTGACCCCGCCTCCCCTTCGGGCCTTTTTGGCCCCTGGGACTCGTCTGAACCACGGACCCGTCCGATGGCGGACGCGCTGCGGCCCCGATTGCAGGTGTCCGCTGAGCAACTGCATGCCACGCTGCAAACGCACGGCCTGCAAGTGCAAGGCCATGTGGTCATGGCCCCCGGGGCTGAGTACGGCCCGGCCAAGCGTTGGCCGGTGTCGCACTTTGCCGAGTTGGCGGCGGCGTTGCCGCAGGACGTGGTGTTGCTGGGTTCGGCCAAAGAGCGCGCGTTGTGCGAAGCCATTGTGGCGCTGGTCCAGCCTGGCAAGACGCAAGGTCGCTTGTTGAACCTGGCGGGGCAGACATCGCTCCCCCAAGCATTCGCTTTGATTGCCAGTGCTCACCGTGTGGTCAGCAATGACTCGGGTCTGATGCACGTAGCCGCCGCGCTGGATGTGCCGCAAGTGGCGGTGTTTGGTTCATCCAGCCCCGAGCACACGCCCCCGTTGAGTCCCAAGGCGCGGGTCCTCTGGCTCAAGTGGGACACCCAGGTTCAACCCCCGCTGGATTGCGCGCCGTGTTTCAAGCGCGAATGCCCCTTGGGGCACTTGCGGTGTCTGCAGGACCTCTCACCGCAGCAGGTTTTGCGCGCTTTGTCCGAACCACCTACCGACGTGCCGACGTGAGTCCCTCCAGGCTCCTGAGGTGCGGGCGGCTCGGCTCAGACCCCAGCCGAGGCTGGGTGGATGGGAAGCTCCACCACAAAGCGGGCTCCGCCATCGGGTCGGTTTTCGCACCAGACGCGGCCTTGGTGGCGTGTCGCAATAGACCGCACCAGGGCCAATCCCAGCCCCACCCCACCTTCAACGGAACCGGGCAAGCGAAAGAAGGGAGAAAACACCTGGTCGAGGTATTGCGAAGGAATGCCCGGCCCGCGGTCGTTGATCCGCAACACCAGTTGCTCGGCAGAGGTCCGATCGAGTTCAACATCCAACTCACCCGCCGTGGGCCCATAGTGACGCGCGTTGTCCAGCAAGTTGCGCATCAAGCGGCGTAACAGGCGAGGGTAGCCGTTCACTTGCAGGGCCTCAGGTGCTGACAGCACATGAACCTGGGCCGCCACGCGCGAGCACTCCTCAGCGGCCAGCCCAACCAGGTCCACCCGTTCAGGGGTGCCCAAGTCGGCCTCGGGCGAATCCAGCCGGCTGGCCAGCAGAATCTCATCAATGAGCTGATCCACCTCGCTGATGCTTTGAGCGATCTGGTCGCGCATCGCGGGCGTGGGCTGGGTGCCCATCAATTCGAGGGCCATGCGGATGCGGGTGAGGGGTGTGCGCAATTCGTGCGAAGCGTTGGCCAACAGCGATTTGTGTGAGTTCACCAACCCTTCGATCTGGCGGGCGGTGTGGTTGAACTGCCGTGCCAGAAAAGCCACCTCGTCTTGTCCTTGCTCAGGCACGCGAACAGCCAGGTTGCCCTGGCCCCAGGCATGCACACCTTGCTGCAGGGCTTGTAGACGGCGTGTGAGCCGTCGCGTGATGGGATAGGTGGCCAAGGCCATGGCCAGGGCCACCAGGGAGAGAGACCAGAGAAATCCGTTGGGAGGGCGCGTCCAGAAACTGCGGGCCGCGCGCGGCATGTGAATGTGCAGAATCTGTCCATCGTCCATCTGCGCAATGAACTCGGGCCCTGGGCCAAACTTGCCATAGGGCACATGCTCCAGACCGGGGATGGGTGCACGGACCTCATCGGGCAACACATCGGCGGGGCGATAGCGAGCTTGGCCGGATCCGATGACTTCGCCTTGCGGGTCGCGCACGATCACGGCTCGCAAGGGGGGCTCGGTCGTCTGACGTACCACCCAGCTCACCAGCAAGGTGAAGACGGCAAAAGCCAGTACCGATGCCAGCCACAAGCGGGTGTGCAGGCGCATGCCCAGGGGTTTGCGCATGACAACTCCTCAGTGCTGCTGACGGGCAAACACGTAACCAACACCCCGCACGGTGAGAATGCGCTTGGGGTCCTTCACGTCGTGTTCAATGGCAGCGCGGATGCGACCCACATGCACGTCGATGGAGCGGTCAAAGGCCTCGAGTTCACGCCCGCGCACCGCCTCCATGATTTGCTCGCGTGTCAGCACGTGCCCGGCGCGCTCGGCCATCACGGTGAGCAGATCAAACTGATACGAAGTGAGCTCGCAGGGGTGGCCATGGACGGCAACGCGGCGGGCATCACGATCGATCTCGAGCGATCCAAACCGCATCACGGGTGTGCTGGGAGCCCCAACGCGTCCGCGAGCAATGTCCTGACGGCGTTGAATGGCGCGGATACGCGCCAGGAGTTCACGCGGTTCAAAGGGTTTGGTGAGATAGTCGTCGGCGCCAATCTCCAGGCCCAGAACCCGGTCCATCGGGTCCCCCTTGGCGGTCAGCATCAGCACCGGGGTGTGGGCTTCCTCGCCGGGCAACTGGCGAATACGACGGCACACTTCCAGCCCATCGAGGTCGGGCAACATCAGGTCAAGAATCACCAGGGACGGGGTGGGCTCGGACCGCACCCGCTCCAACCCTTGTTGCGCATTGCTGGCCTGTTCCACCGCAAATCCCGATTGGGTCAGGTAGTCGGCCACCATGTGGGATAACCGCACATCGTCTTCGATCATGAGCAACGGATTCATGCCGCGAGTGTAGGGCCAGTGTCCTGGGGCTGGCTAGACCCCCTGTGACAAACACCTGGGCTGCACGAAAATCTCACCATGCCCCACACAACTGCTCCGACACCCAGTGCGCCGCTGCGACTTGACGAGGTGGTGCTGCGCCACGCCGTTGAGAACCCGACACAGACGGCGCTGGTGCAGGGTGACCACAGCATGAGCTATGCCGAGTTGGCCGAGCAGGTGGCGCGAGCCTGCGAATGCTTGCGGGGGCGCGGGGTGCGCGCCGGAGAACGGGTGGCCTGTCTGAGTTTCAACGCCTGGGAAATGCTGGTGATCTTGCTGGCCCTCTCGCGCCTGGGGGGAATCTTGGCGCCGTTGAACTATCGACTCGCCGTTGCTGAGTGGGACCAGTTGATCATCGATTGCCAGCCGGCGTTGCTTTTGCATGATGCGGGGTGGCAGGAGCAGGCTCAGTCGCTGGCCCTGCGCCACGACCTCAGCGTGTGCTCGCTGGAATCTTTGTGCGACGCCTCAAGTCAGGCGTTGGACCCTGGGGCAGGGTCTCAGAATTCAGAACCGTTACCCGGCGAGGCCGTCCCGAGCTTGCGCGTCTCACCGGGCATGGCGCACGGTGTCAGGTGCGACCCGAGGCCGCTGTTGCTGGTGTACACCTCCGGCACCACGGGTACACCGAGAGCGGCTGTGCATACGCAGGCCAATCTGATTGCCAACATGCAGGCAGCCAGCCAGGCGATGACGCTCACCGCAGAGGACCGCGTGCTGACAGTGCTGCCGCTTTTTCATGTGGGCGGCTTGTGCATTCAAACCTTGCCCGCGCTGGGGGTGGGTGCGCGGGTGGTGTTGCACCCGCGGTTTGATGCGCAGGCCATGCTGCAAACCGTCGAACGCGAGCGCATTGGTTTGACCGTTGTGGTGCCCGCGGTGATGAAGGCACTGATGGAACACCCGCTGTGGTCGTCGGCGAACTTGAGTTCCCTGCGCTGCGTCATGGCCGGATCGAGCCATTTACCAGAGCCCTTGGTGCGCGCCTTTCTGGACCGCGGGGTGCCGCTGGGCAATGTGTACGGCGCGACCGAGACCGGACCTTTTTCGATTGCCCTCTTGGCCGATGCGCTGCGCATGCTGCAAGGCTCCTGTGGCTGGCCCGCGCACGGCGTGCAGGCTTGCCTGGGGCCGCTGGAGGGTGCAGCCCCCAACGTGGGTGAGGTGTGGCTGCGCGGCCCCGCCCTCGTGCAGCATTATTGGCCCGAGCAAGCTGCCGTGGATGCTCAGGGGTGGTTTCATAGCGGGGATGTGGCGCAGGTGGACGAGGCAGGTTGCTGGACCATCGTGGGCCGCAGCAAGGACATGATCATCTCAGGAGGCGAAAACATCTACCCCGCTGAGATCGAAACCTTGCTGGCCCAGCACCCGGCGGTGGTCGAGTGCACGGTGGTGGGCATGCCTGACGCCCGCTGGGGCGAGCGCGTGGTGGCGGTGGTGACCTTGCGTGAGGGCCATGAGGCCACTGATGACGAGCTACTCGCGCGGGTGCGAGAGCGGCTGGCGCGTTACAAGCACCCGCGTGAGGTGGTGCGGCTGCAGGCTTTGCCCAAGACCGCACTGGGCAAGGTGCAAAAGGCGCACCTCAAAGACTTGCTGAGCGCACGTTAGCGCACCCTGGACGCCAGTGCCACCAGCAGCAGCACAGGCACGCCGAGTAAGGCCGTACCCACGAAGAACGACGAGTAGCCCACGCTGTCCACCACCACCCCCGAGAAGCCGGCCAGCCACTTGGGCAACAAGAGCATCATCGAACTGAACAAGGCGTACTGCGTGGCCGAATAGCGCACCTGGGTGAGGCCCGAGAGATAGGCAATGAAAGCGCTGGAGGCCAACCCGCCCGCTAGGTTGTCGGCCGATACCACCCAGATCAACGCTTGCAGATCGTGCCCGCGAGTGCCCAGCCAGGCAAACAGCAGGTTGCTCGCAGCACTCAGGATCGCACCCAGCATCAACACACGCATGACCCCCAAACGCACGGCCAGCACACCGCCGATGAAGGCGCCCACCAGTGTCATCAACACGCCGAACACCTTGCTGACCGCGGCCACTTCATCCTTGCTGTAACCCATGTCGACATAAAACGGATTGGCCATGATCCCCATGACCACGTCACTGATGCGGTAGACGGCGATGAGGCCCAGGATCAGCACCGCCTGCCAGCGGTAACGCCTCCAAAACTCGGAGAAGGGCTCGATCAGCGCACCATGCAGCCACTCCCGCAGATTACGCGCCACAGGCAACTCGCGCTGTTGCGGCTCGGGTGAACACAGCACCACCAGAGGGCCTAGAAGCATCGAGGCGGCCATGATCAGGTAGGCGAGTTGCCAGGCGGCCTGTTGGTAGCCACTCGCATCGACCGTCTCGGCACGTGCTGCCAGCCACAGCGCTCCGGCTCCGGCCCAGATCATGGCCAGCCGATAGCCGGTCTGGTAGGTGGCGGCCAAGGCGGCTTGGGCATCGATATCGGCTGACTCAATGCGGTAGGCGTCCAAGGCGATGTCCTGCGTGGCTGAGCCAAAGGCCACCAGCACCGCCCATCCCACCAAGGCGCCCAGAGCCACTCGGGGGTCCGACCCCGCCATGCCCACCAAGCCGGCGATCACCGCGACTTGCGCCACCAGCAACCAGCTGCGACGGCGACCCAGTCGACGGGTGAGCCAGGGCAGGGATAACCGATCCACCAGAGGGGCCCAGACCCATTTGAAGGCATATGCCAACCCAACCCAGCTGAGAAAGCCGATGGTCGCACGTTCCACCCCCGCCTCGCGCAAGCGAAAACTGAGGGTCCCCAGCACCAACAGCAAGGGCAAGCCGGCGGCAAACCCCAAACCCAGCATGCGCAGCGCCGCCGCCGAGCGGTACACCCGCCAGGCATCAGCCCAGCTG
>RFTK01000088.1 GCA_009923505.1 Betaproteobacteria bacterium | reverse complement strand
TTAGCTCAGTTGGTAGAGCAACCGCCTTGTAAGCGGTAGGTCATCAGTTCGAATCCGATAATCGGCACCACTTCTCACATGGCCTGACGCGTTCAGGCCATTTTTGTGGACGCTGCCCGGTGCCCGATGGCAAAGTCATTGCGCCCCGTGCGGTCCTCGCCGCGCAACAACCATAGGGGCCGCGTGGCAAAGCTCACCTGCAAGCCGGTCTTGCCTTGCGAGGGGGTGAAACTGCGGTCAAACAGGGACGAGCCCGGCATGTAGCGCAAGGCCACACCGGTGCGACGTTGCCCGGATCGGTTGGCTTCGGCACCGTGCACCATGTAGACATCGTGCAGCGACATCTGTCCGGGCTGCAACTCAAGATCCGCAGCCTGGCTGGCGTCAAACGTGCCATCGGCCATGCGTTGCGTGAGCGTGAGATCGGTGCGGTCCTCATGCAGGTGCGGATGCAACTGATGATCGCGGTGCGAGCCGGGAATCACCCGCAAGCAACCATTGTCTCGGGTGCTGGGCTCCAGGGCCACCCAGACGGTACAGGTGGCCAAGGGGCGGATCGGCCAATAGTGGCCGTCCTGGTGCCACGGGGTTTCGTATCCCTCACCCGCCGGTTTGCAAAACACGTGGCAACCCCACAGGATCACGTCGGGTCCGATGAGCTGTTCGACCATGTCGACGATGGGCGGGTGCATGGCCAGTTCCAGAAAACGCTGACTGCCTTTGACACCTTCATCGTTCATGCCCTCGATGTGCGCGCTGACCAGTTTTTCGGGGCGCACGCCGGGGTTGTCACGAATCAGTTGATCGAGCGTCTGTTGCAGTTGCTGCAGCAACTCAGGCTCCAGCTGATAGCCGGGGATGAGATAGCCCTCATGGCGGTAGCGTTGAATGTCTTGTTCGCTGAGTGGCACGGTGACTCCAGTCAGCGCTTAGCGCTGCGGCATGTCCTTGGCTGAGTAGCCCAGGCTGATGGTGGCATCTTCGGGTATGGGGGGCATGGACGTGTTCCAGTCTTCCCACGCCTGGCGCATTGCGGCAAGTCGATCCGGGTCGCGTGTGGCCAGATTGGCGCGCTCGCGTGCATCCGCAGAAATGTTGAACAGGTAGTCGTTGCCATCGACCCGCAGGTATTTCCATGGGCCCTGTCGCATGGCGCGTTGACCGCGATGGTTCATGCGCCAGAACATCGCGCGCTCAAAAGCCTGTGAGGGTTCACGCAACACCGCCGCCAGGGATACGCCATCCAAGGGATGACTCGCCGCCGGGGTCGCCCCGCCGAGTTCCAGCAGGGTGGCCGACCAGTCCATGGTGAGGCAATGCTGCTCGCTCACGGAGCCTGGCGGGATGACGGCTGGCCAGTGGGCAATCCAGGGCACACGAATGCCGCCTTCGGTCAGGTCCATTTTGCCGCCCACCAGGGGCCAGTTGTCACTGAAACGCTCTCCGCCGTTGTCGCTGGTGAAAACGATGAGGGTGTTGTCGATTTGCCCGGTCTCGCGCAGGGCGTCGACCACCCAACCGATGCCTTCGTCCATGTGATGGATCATGCGGCGGTAGGTGTGGATGTTGCCGCCCTCCAGGTGAAACAGGTTGCCTTTGACTTGATGGGCCACTGCACTGTCGTCGCGTGTTTCCCACGGCCAGTGCGGCGCGGTGTAGTGCAGGCTCAAGAAGAACGGCTGGCCCTTGCGGGCGGGATCAGCCATGCGCCTGACATAGTCAACCGAGCGTCGTGAGAGCAGGTCGGTCAGGTAGCCTTCCTCGTTGTGTTCGGTCTCGTTCAGGTAGAGGTCGTGCGTGCCGTTATTGCTGCAATGCGAAAAGTAGTCCACGCCACCGGACATGGGTCCGAAGAACTCGTCATAGCCCGATTGGAGTGGGCTGAAGATCGGGGGGTATCCCAAATGCCACTTGCCTATCAGGGCCGTGTGATAGCCCGCTTGCTTGAGCAAAGAAGGCAGAGTGGGATGCTCCGGCGGAAGGCCGAGGGTGGTGCTCCCCTTGCTTTTGCTGCTGATGGGCTCATCGGCAGCACCGCGAAGGCGGTACTGGTAGCGAGCCGTCATCAAGGCAAATCGGGTGGGCGAGCAGACGGGTGAGTTGGCATACCCCTCAGTCATGCGCAAGCCATGGGCTGCGAGTTGGTCGAGGACGGGGGAGACCGGGCCGAACTCGGCTTCGCGCCCGCCGTAGCAGCCCAGGTCGGCAAAGCCAAGGTCATCGGCCACGATGAAGATGATGTTGGGGCGCTTCATGCCCTCACTCCAGCGTCACGCCGGTGGCCTTGATCGGCTTTTCCCAACGCGCCAGATCGGCACGCTGCGCAGCAGCCAGTTCTGCCGAGGTGGATCCAACCGGGTCATAACCCAGTTGAATCAGGCGCTCGCGCACCTGGGGTTGTTGAATGGCGCGCACCATGGCCGATTCCAGACGCTTCAAGGTGTCGGGCGGGAGCTGAGCTGGCCCATACATGGCAAACCAGGCGGTCGCTTCCATGGGCACGCCGGATTCCTTGAGCGTAGGGACTTCAGGTACTTGGGTGTCACGCTTGGAGCCGGTGACGGCAAGGATGCGTACCTTGCCGCTGCGGTGCAATTCGGCGGTTTCCGACACCACGTCAAACTTGTAGCCGATATGCCCGCCCAACAAGGCATTGTTGGCGGGTCCGCCCCCCTGAAATGGCACATGGTTCAAAGAGATGCCTGCGGCCTGCTCCATCATCACGCCCATGAAATGGGGCAGCGTGCCCAGGCCTGGCGTGCCATAGCTGGCGGTGCTTGGGTCGCTCTTGCTTTTGCTGATCATCTCCTGCACGGACTTGACCTGGGTGGCTGGCCCGGATACCACGCTGAACTGGAAATGGCCAATCAGCGAGATGGGCGTGAAGTCCTTGACCGCGTCGTACTCGAGCTTTTTGTAGACATGCGGAAACAGCACCATGGGCCCGCTGGGCAGCACGATGACGGTCTGGCCATCCGGCTTGGCGGCTTTCACTGCGGCCAAGGCAATGCGGCCACCCGCACCGGGCTTGTTTTCCACCACGATGGTGCTGAAATCCTGGCGCAAGGCGTCCGCCACCAGTCGCCCCATGACATCGGCCGAGCCGCCCGGGGGAAAGCCCACCAGGATTTTCAACGGGGGTTTGTCCTGGGCTGAGGCGCTGATCGAGATCGTGAGCGCAGCAACGAGGCGGACCAGACGGGATCGGGACATAGTCTTGGGCAGGGAATGTAGGACTGATTTCACAATTTCTCCTGTGTGATGCTCTAGTGTGGTTCTGCGGGACGACTGACAAAGCGTTCTGACAGCGGGTGGCCACTTGTCAGCCCATGAAAACAAGTGTAATTGCACACCCCGGGATACCAAAGCTTGCGTCGCTGCCCATGCACACAACGCCTGAAACGACCTGACTGCGCATCCCCGAAGATCCAGCCGCTCAGATCGAAATCCAGACAGGCAGCGATTTACCGGGAGGAACGAACCTTGATTCGGATGGTCTGCACCGCCCAGCCGAGCGTCCGCAGGTGCGCAGCCATGGCAGGCACCCACTGACGGATCTTGGCGGCCACGGCGTTGTTGGAAACCAGCACACACCAGGTGTCCGCCTCGATGGGGCCGGCACTCAGCTGGGCCCAGAGCAGGGGCGGGAGCACGCCTTGCAGCGACTTCAGGCGACGTTGCGATTCGTTGGTGAGGGCGCTCAACTGTGCCAGGGGGTTGCTTTCCAGAACGGCCCGCTCCAACGTCATGGCACGCCCGCGCATGGAAGGGCGGCTGGCCTTGGGGGGTCGGTTGTAACCCAGGGCCTGGTAGGCTGCGAGGGTGGCGTGCCGAGCTGCATCGAGTTTGGCCTGCGGGCCGGGGGCGCGAGCGGTCGATCCGGCTGCGCCTAGGTCCGCTGAAGCGGCGTCGGGGTCCGAGGCGGTCATGGGCACCCGGCCGGTGGGTCTGTCGGGTTGTGGGGGCGTTGCGGGAGTCGGGTTGACCATCTGCCCATTATGCGGTGAGCGGGCGGGTAAAATCGTCGGCTTCGACACAAGGATTGTGCGCGGTGGCCCGTGGCCTCACGGGAAGCCGATTCGCGCACTGCTCGCATGGCCTTCAATCTCCTGACCAAGATCTTCGGCAGCCGCAATGACCGGTTGCTGAAACAATACCGCAAGACAGTGGAGCGCATCAACGCGCTCGAGTCCTCGCTGGAATCGCTCTCAGACGACGAGCTGCGTGGCAAAACCGACTTGTTCCGCCAGCGGCTGGCGCAGGGCGCGACGCTGGATGAACTTCTGCCCGAGGCGTTTGCGGTGGTGCGAGAAGGGTCGAAACGGGTGATGCGCATGCGTCACTTCGATGTGCAGTTGATGGGAGGCATGGCCCTGCACCAGGGCAAGATCGCCGAAATGCGCACCGGCGAAGGCAAGACCCTCACCGCCACCCTGCCGGTCTATCTGAATGCCCTGAGCGGCAACGGCGTGCACGTCGTGACCGTCAACGATTACCTGGCTCAGCGTGACGCCCAGTGGATGGGCCGTCTGTACAACTTTCTGGGCCTGAGCGTGGGCATCAACTTGCCGCAGATGTCCCGCGAAGACAAGCAGGCTGCCTACCGCAGTGACATCACCTACGGTACCAACAACGAATACGGTTTTGACTACCTGCGCGACAACATGGTGTACGAGCCGGCCGATCGTGTTCAACGTGCACTGTCTTACGCCATCGTCGACGAGGTGGACTCCATCCTGATCGACGAGGCACGCACCCCGCTGATCATCAGCGGTCAGGCCGAAGATCACACGGCCATGTACAAGGCCATCAACCTGGTGGTGCCGAACCTGACCCGACAGATTGGCGAGGCTGACCCGCGCACGGGTGAGGGTGTGATCACCCCGGGTGACTTCACCGTCGATGAAAAGTCCAACCAGGTCTTCCTGACCGAGCAAGGTCACGAGACTGCCGAGCGTCTGCTGTCCAGCCAGGGCTTGCTGCCCGAGGGGGCGTCACTGTATGACCCCTCGCACATCAGCCTCATGCACCACCTGTATGCGGCGCTGCGCGCGCACAACATCTACCACCGCGATCAGCACTATGTGGTGCAAAACGGTGAGATCATCATCGTGGACGAGTTCACCGGTCGACTGATGTCCGGTCGACGCTGGAGCGATGGTTTGCACCAGGCGGTGGAAGCCAAGGAAGGCGTGCAGATCCAGGCTGAAAACCAGACCATGGCCTCGATCACCTTCCAGAACTATTTCCGTCTCTACGGGAAACTGTCTGGCATGACCGGCACGGCGGATACTGAAGCCTACGAATTCCAGGAGATCTACGGTCTGGAGACCGTGATCATCCCGCCCAACCGTCCAAGCAGCCGCGACGACCAACTCGACCGCGTCTACAAGACCACCCAGGAAAAATACAACGCAGCGATTGAGGATATTCGTGAGTGTCACGAGCGCGGGCAGCCGGTGCTGGTGGGCACCACTTCCATCGAAAACTCCGAACTCATTGCGCAATTGCTCACCCAGGCCAAGTTGCCGCACCAAGTGCTCAATGCCAAGCAACACGCGCGCGAAGCCGATATCGTGGCCCAGGCCGGTGCACCCAAGTCCATCACCATCGCCACCAACATGGCAGGTCGAGGCACCGACATCGTGCTCGGGGGCAATGTCGAAAAAGCCGTGGCCGCCGTCGAGGCCGATGAAAGCCTGGATGCTGCCGCGCGTGAGACGCGCATTGCCGCACTACGAGAGCAGTGGAAAAAAGACCACGAGTTTGTGGTGGCCCAAGGGGGTCTGCGCATCATTGCCACCGAGCGCCACGAGTCGCGCCGTATCGATAACCAGCTGCGTGGCCGCTCGGGTCGTCAGGGTGATCCGGGTTCATCGCGCTTCTTCCTGAGCCTGGACGATCCGCTCATGCGCATCTTTGCGGGTGAGCGCGTCAAGGCCATCATGGACCGGCTCAAGATGCCCGAAGGCGAAGCCATCGAGGCGGGCATGGTCACGCGCAGCATCGAGAGCGCGCAGCGCAAGGTCGAAGCGCGCAACTTCGATATCCGCAAGCAATTGCTCGAGTACGACGACGTCTCCAACGACCAGCGCAAGGTGATCTACCAGCAGCGCAATGACATTCTCGATGCCAGTGATCTGAGTGCGCAAATCGCCTCGCTGCGTGAAGGTTGTTTCACCGATCTCGTGCGTCAGTATGTGCCCGCCGAATCGATGGAAGAGCAATGGGACCTGCAAAGTCTGCAAAGCCTGCTGGCCAAGGAGTGGCAGATCGAGGTGCCTTTGGTGGCAACCCTGCAATCTGCCACGGACATCACCGACGAAGATATCCTCGAGATGGTGGTCCAGGCCGCCCACCAGGCCTTCCAGGCCAAACTCGATCAGGTGGGTGCCGAGCAGTTCACGCCCTTCATGCGCATGGTGCTGCTGCAAAACATCGACTCGCACTGGCGCGAGCATCTGGCCGCGCTGGACTACCTGCGTCAGGGCATCCATTTGCGCGGCTACGCGCAAAAACAACCCAAGCAGGAATACAAGCGCGAAGCGTTCGAACTCTTTGCCCAACTCCTGGACATGGTGCGCAATGAGGTCACGCGGTTGTTGATGACGGTACAAATCCAGTCACAGGCGCAGATCGATGCAGCGGCTCAGGATATCGAGGCACGGGCCGAAGCCATCTCCAACGTCACCTACACCGCGCCGACCGAAACGGGCGAGTCAGTCACCACCGTGGATCAGCGCACCGTGGCCGCAGCAGTCCCCCAGGTGGGTCGCAACGAACCCTGTCCGTGTGGTAGCGGCAAGAAATACAAGCATTGCCACGGGGCGTTGAGCTGAAGTCAGACTTGATGCGTGAGCAGGCGCATCAAGCTCGTCATGCGGGATCGTGGTCGTCACGCTGCAACGACCCCAGACCTGCTGATTGATTGCAATTGTGTACTCAAGATTTCAGCAAGGACACCACGGTTTTGAGCGCAGCCGTACGCGCTTGCGCACAGGCCGGGCAAATACAAGATTGGCCCTTGAGTTTCTCAGGCACATGGGCCATCAGGCTGGCTGATTCAAACCCGTGATGACACCAGCATGCGTCGGCTGCTTCGCCTTTGGCTACCGAACAGTGGTTGTCGCGCTGACAGATGGGGCAGGTGGTAGGGGACGTGGTCATGAACGCTCAAGGCCTGAGAGGCTGGCCGTTGATCAGCATAGAAACCCATACTGCGGGGACACGAGATGCGCGCATGGTGATAAGTTTAACGCTGTAGTTTATTCTGACAGGTCCTTGCGAGCCAGCCAATCATGGATCAGTTGTGCGATAGCGCTCATTCAGTGCCATCTGTGTCTGGCGAATGCCTGGCCAGCGTGGGTCTTGCTTCCGATAAACTAGTCTTTTTACAGCCGATACGGACGAATGAGGTGCCTGTTGCACCCGTTTGTTTCGTTGTTCGCTCCCAGTTCGCCATTTTGTGAACCTCACCATGCCCGTCAACCTGACCCCTCCCCAGCCTTCATCCCTGCATCCCATTGCCGGCGTTCGCATTGGCGTGACCAGCGCCGGGGTGCGCAAGGTGGGGCGTCAGGATTTGACGGTGCTGCTGCTCGATGAAGGCGCTGCAGTGGCCGGCGTGTTCACGCAAAACCGTTTCTGCGCCGCCCCAGTGCAAGTGTGTCGCGAACATTTAGCCGCTGGCTCGGGGGTGCGTGCCATTGTGGTGAACACGGGCAACGCCAATGCCGGGACGGGGGAGGATGGGCTGGCTCGCGCTCGCGCCACCTGCTCGGCGCTGGCCGAGTTGTTGCGTGTGAAGGCTCACAACATCCTGCCCTTCTCCACCGGCGTCATCATGGAGTCGCTGCCCTCGGACCGCATCATCGCGGCCTTGCCCGCCGCCATTGCCGCCGCCAAAACCGACAACTGGGCGCTGGCGGCCGAAGGCATCATGACCACCGACACGGTGCCCAAGGCCAGCAGCGTGCAGATCACGCTGGGTGGGCGCACGGTGAGTGTGACCGGCATTGCCAAGGGCGCGGGCATGATCCGCCCCAACATGGCCACCATGCTGGGCTATGTCGCCACCGACGCCTGCATCGACCCGACACTCATGAAGGCACTGGCGCTGGAGCTGGCCGAAGGCTCCTTCAACCGCGTGACGGTGGATGGTGACACCTCCACCAACGATTCGTTTGTGGTCATCGCCACCCAGAAGGCTGGCCACCCACCCATCACCGCGCTCGACAGTGCGGAGGGCCGTGCCTTGCGTGACGCGATGATGCAAGTCTCGCGCACCCTGGCGCAGGCCATCGTGCGTGATGGCGAAGGCGCCACCAAATTCATCACGGTGCGGGTGGAAGGTGGACGCACCGCCGAGGAGTGTCGTCTGGTGGCGTATGCGATTGCCCACTCGCCCCTGGTCAAGACCGCGTTTTTCGCCAGCGACCCCAACCTCGGCCGCATTCTGGCGGCCGTGGGCTATGCCGGTATCACCGACCTTGACCAGACCCAGATCGACCTGTATCTGGATGACGTGCACGTGGCGACACAAGGTGGTCGCCGCGCCGACTACCGCGAGGAGGATGGCCAGCGCGTCATGAAGCAGGCTGAAATCACCGTGCGCGTGGTGCTGGGCCGCGGCAGCGCCGCCGACACTGTGTGGACCTGCGACTTCAGTCACGACTATGTGACCATCAACGCCGATTACCGAAGCTGATTTGTATGAATGAACATGTTGAACGCCTGATTACCCGGGCGGAAGCCCTGATGGAACGCATCGAGTCGGTGTTGCCGCAACCCATGCGCCAGCCGGACTGGTCCACCAGCATCGCCTTTCGTTATCGCAAACGCTCGGGCGGACATGGTGTGCTTGAACCCGTGCGGCACGTGGCCAGCCTGTCGTTGAAAGACCTGCGCGAAATTGACGGTCAGAAAGAAAAGATCCAGCGCAACACCGAGCAATTCGTGAGCGGAGTGCCGGCCAACAACGTGCTCTTGACCGGGGCTCGAGGCACTGGCAAATCGTCGCTCATCAAGGCGTGTCTGAACGAATACGCCCCGCGCGGGCTGCGCCTCATCGAGGTGGACAAAGTCGACCTGGTGGACTTGCCCGACATCATCGAGGTGGTGAGCGATCGCCCGGAAAAGTTCATCATCTTCTGCGATGACCTGAGCTTCGAGGACGGCGAGCCTGGCTACAAAGCGCTCAAGTCCATCCTGGATGGCTCCGTGGCCGCTGCCACCCCGAACGTGCTCATTTACTCCACCAGCAACCGTCGTCATTTGCTGCCCGAGTACATGAAGGACAACCTCAGCTACACCCACACCGACGATGGCGAGGTGCATCCGGGTGAGGTCATCGAGGAGAAGATCTCTTTGTCCGAGCGATTTGGGTTGTGGGTGAGCTTCTATCCGTTCTCCCAGGATGAATACCTCACCATCGTGGACCAGTGGTTGCGCTCGCTCGGGTTGCCCGCGAGCAAGACCGAGGCCTCGCACCCCGAGGCGCTCATCTGGGCCCTGGAGCGCGGCTCGCGCAGCGGTCGCGTGGCCTACCAGTTTGCGCGCGACTATGTCGGCCGCCAGGCCTGAACCCGCCGTGCAGGTGGCTCACCCGGAGCGTGCGCGCGAGGGTGGAGCCGATCGGCCGCTGGTCCAGGTTGCCGTGGGTGTGCTGATCCGTGGTGAGGCCTTCTTGCTCACCTCACGACCCGAGGGCAAGGTGTACGCCGGCTATTGGGAGTTTCCGGGAGGCAAGCTGGAAGAAGGCGAGACGGTGCAAGCGGCGCTGCAGCGCGAGCTGCATGAAGAGTTGGGCATCGATATCGAGGACTGCATCCCCTGGCGCACCGAGCGTTTTGATTACCCGCACGCGTTGGTGCAACTGAATTTCTGTCAGGTCACGCGCTGGCGTGGTGAGATCGAGATGCGAGAGGGTCAATCCGCTGCGTGGCAGACCTTGCCGGTGACGGTGCAGCCAGTGTTGCCGGGCACGGTCCCGGTGTTGCAATGGATGGCGCAGGCGCAAGGGTTTGAGGGGCCAACGCACCCGCAGCCCTGAGCTTAATCACTGTAAAGGGCTGGAGCTCAGATCAAAATCGTCGGGTGGTGTAGGGTCGGGCACGCGGTGTTCTTCGTTGGCCCAGGCGCCGAGATCATGATTTTTGCACCGCTCGCTACAAAACGGCCGGTAGCGATTGCGCGGGGCGTATACGCTGGGCCCGCCACAGCCGGGACAGGCGACGATGCGCTCGGGCGTGGTGCTCTGGGTTCCGTCCATCGTCCACCTGCTCGAGTTCAGCCGCACAAGCCCATTTCAAAAGGCACATCCTGGGTGCAGGGTTGCAGATGGCCGTTGTCGTCTTGCACCATCATGCGCACCGACACCATCATGCGGTTGCCACTGATCTCGGGGACCACATTCAGCGAGGGGTCGATGCGCAGCCGCATGAGCTGAAAGCGTCCCTGCGGCAGGTTTTGTTGGAACTGGCCCGATGCTGCCATGACCTTTTGCGCTGAACCACCTTCTCGCAACAAGCCCATGAGCAAGTCGATGCAGGCATGCAAGGGGCGCAGGGGCTCGCTCCAGCGAATGATGTCGTCGCGGCGTTGCTGCGGGCTGTGCTGCTGCCAGCAGTGGTAGCTGGGCAGGTCAAAGCTGCAGGTACCACCCGGGATGGCCAGGCGGTTACGCAGGGCCGAGAGCCACTCGTTGTCGTTGACGAACTGGTTGATGCGGGTGCCGGCGGTGTTGAACGCTTCAAACGACTGCTCGATGCGTCCGAGCAATTGGTCCAGCATGGCTTCTGACACCGACGGGTTGCCGCGGTAGGACTGGTACTGCTGCTTGTGACGCTCCAGGTCTTTCAAGATGTCAGATTTCAGGTCGCTGCGGCCGCCAACCTCGACAATTTCAAACAGCGTGGCAAAGCCCCCATGATGATCAATCGGATGATCACGCTGCACCAGAACTTCGAAGCGACGAAACAGGTGCTCCAGTCGCAGATAGGTGCGGACGCGTTCGTTGAAGGGATGTTCGAAAAGGATCACGGGTTGCGCGCTTATCGAGAGGTCGGAGGACGTGGTGGGGATCATACCCCGCTTGGCGGGTAGGGCAGCGGTGTCCCCGCCAGTTGTTGGCGAACCTTCTGGAAGTCTTCCATCAGCGCATCGATCTGAGCGTGCAACTGGGACAGGCTCAGTCCCTCGTTGGTCAGTACCCAAGTGGCCATGGCGCGGCGTTGTTCGCGAGTGGCCTGCGCCGCGATGATGCGCTCCACCGCAGCGGGCTCCAGGGCACTGCGGGCCACCACGCGCTGAATTTGTGTGGCGGGCGAGCAATCGACCACCAGAATGCGATCCACCCGCTTTTGCCAGTGCGTGGACTCCACCAGCAGCGGCACGTCAAAGACGATCACCGGCGGGGCAAGAGCCAGGGCGGCGCGGGTTTGGCGCGCAGTCTCCTCGCCCACCAGCGGATGCACGATGGCCTCCAACTGTTGCTTGGCCTGCGGATCGCTGAACACCCGCTCGCGCATACGGTCGCGATCCAGGGCGCCGTCTGAAGTGACAAACTCGGCGCCGAACTGGGCACGGATCGCGGGCATGGCTGCTCCGCCCGGTGCGGTGACGCCGCGCGCAATGGCGTCAGCATCAATCACCACGGCGCCCAGTTGCGCCAGACGTTGCGAGACCGTACTTTTGCCGCTGCCAATGCCGCCGGTGAGACCCAGCAGCAGGGGGCGGGAGGTTGAAGACCCAGGGGAGTGCATGGCTGACAGTCTAAGACACCCCCCAGGCCGTCTGAATCACACGGTCCAGTCCCAGGCGCAAGGCCACCGCTGCGCCGATCAGAAACGGGCCAAAGGGGATGTAACGACCCTCACGCAATTGCCCGCGGGCCCGTAAAACCAGCCCCACCAGCAAGCCCAGCACCGAGGCCATCAGCACCAATGGAATCAGCAGCATCGGACCGCACCAGGCGCCCAGTGCGGCCAGCAGCTTGAAATCTCCACCACCCATGCCCTCTTGCCGGGTGACCCAGTGAAATAGCGTCGCCACGCTCCAAAGGGACAAGTAACCCAGCACCGCACCAGCAAGCGCCTGGGACAGGGGCAGGCCACTCCACCCCAGCCCCGCAGCCACCAAGCCGCCCCAGGCCAGGGGTTGTGTCAGGCCATCCGGCAACCAGGTGCTGTCCCAATCGATCCACGCCAGTGCCAGCACGGTGCTGCCCCAGAGCGACCAGGCCAGAGACGGTCCCCAAGTGAGCCCGCTGGGCACCCCAACCAGGACGACTGGGTGGGGCATGGCCGCCAGCCAGGCCGGCAGGGCGAGTCCGCACCACAGCCACCATGCCATGTTGAGCAGTTCAACCACCGGGTAGCGCCAGGCGATGGGCTGGCGACAATGACCGCACCGACCGCCCAGCCAGACAAAGCTCAGGACGGGAATCAGTTGCCAGACGGTCAAGGGTGTGTGGCAGTGAGGGCAGTGCGATCGTGGCCAGGCCAGGTTGAGGGGTTGAGTGTGTGCAGTGCCATCAGGACCGTCAGACTCCGCGGCCAGCATCAAGGGCCAGCGGTGGATCAAGACATTCAGAAAACTTCCGCTCAGCAGCCCCCCCACGGCCCACAGCCAGGGCCACACCCCGTCGAACGCCATCACAGAATTTGTCCCAATTGAAACAGCGGCAAGTACAGGGCGATCACCAGACCGCCGACCAGCCCCCCGAGCACCACCATCAAGGCCGGCTCAACCAGGCGCGATAGCGCGCCCACCCGTCGAGCCACGTCGTGCTCAAGTTGTTGGGCTGCGCGCTCCAGCAGCACGTCCAGCGATCCGGATTCTTCCCCGATGTGTGTCATTTGCAGCATCATGCCTGAAAACAATTCTGGCGCATGCCGCTGAGCCCGCTGGGGTCCAAAGCGGGCCAGCGACCGTGAGAGACTTTGTCCCTGAACCAGTGCGTGGCGAATATGGCGCGTGGCCGCATCAAAGCGCGGGTGGCCCGCCAGACCCTCCAGGTGCGTCAGGGCATCGGTCAGCGGGAGGCCTGCGGCGCTCAAGGTGGCGAGGGTACGGGTCCAGCGGGCCTGGCAACCCAGTTGGTGGAGCGATCCCCAGCCAGGCACTCGCCACCACCCCTCCAGCATCAGGCGACGGCCTTGCGGGTGACGCCAGGCCAGCCCGAGTATCAGGACCGCCAGCGTCATGCCCCCCACTCCGAGGGGCCAGTGCGTGGTCACCCCATGGCTCAGCGCCAGCACCCAGCGGGTGGCCGTCGGCAGTTGTCCTCCCAGCGAGGTGAACATACCTTCAAAGGCGGGAATGACCCACACCATCATCACGCTCAGCACGGTCAGCGCGATCACCACCACCACCAGCGGGTAGGTGAGCGCGGCACGCAGTTGCCGTCAGCAATGCCACCGCCGGTTTACATCTGGCTTGTCTGACATTAGGCTTGGGGCCCGGAGACTTGCTGTGGACCAGTGCCATCACTTTTGTGGCCTCGGCCAACTGCGCTTTGTACTGCGGCGCGCAAGTCGACTTTGTTGATATCGATGCGCGCACTTTCAATATGTGCCCCATCGAACTTGAAAAGAAACTGGCCATCGCTGAACGCCTTGGCCGCTTGCCCAAGATCGTGGTGCCGGTCCATATGTGCGGCCAGCCTTGCGATATGCAGGCGATACACGCTTTGTCGCTGAAATACGGCTTCAAAATCATCGAAGACGCTTCGCACGCCATAGGCGCGCGCTACCAAGGCGAACCGGTAGGCAATGGCCGCTACAGCGATTTGACGGTGTTCAGCTTTCACCCGGTGAAGATCATCACCACCGGTGAAGGCGGCATGGTGTTGTGCAACAACGCTGAATATGCTCAGTCCCTGAACCGCTTGCGC
>RFTK01000087.1 GCA_009923505.1 Betaproteobacteria bacterium | reverse complement strand
CGACATTGCCGGTACCGAACTCAGCGCCACCGATCGCCGCCGTCTGGCTCACCCGCTCACCGGCGGCCTGATCCTGTTTGCCCGCAATTGGCGTGACCGTGCGCAACTCACGGCGCTGTGCGCGGACATCAAGTCGGTGCGGCCTGACTTGCTGATTTGTGTCGACCATGAAGGTGGCCGTGTGCAGCGGTTTCGCACGGACGGCTTCACCCATCTGCCCCCCATGCGCGTGTTGGGTGAGCACTGGATGCGTGTCGACGAACGCCAACCGGGCGCGGGAGCCCTCGAGGCCACGCGTGCCGCCACCGCCTGCGGCTTTGTCCTGGCCAGTGAGTTGCGGGCCTGCGGCGTGGACTTCAGCTTCACCCCGGTGCTCGACCTCGACCATGGCAGCAGCGGCGTGATTGGCGACCGCGCCTTCCACCGCGACCCGCGGGTGGTGAGTGTGCTGGCCAAGAGTCTGATCCACGGCCTCTTGCAGGCCGGCATGGCCTCGTGTGGCAAGCACTTCCCCGGCCACGGCTTTGTGCGGGCCGATTCGCACACCGAAATCCCGGTGGATCGCCGCTCGCTCAAAGCCATCTTGCAGGACGATGCCTTGCCCTACGCCTGGCTCGGCGGTTCGGTGGCCAGCGTGATGCCCGCTCACGTCATCTACCCCAAGGTGGATGCGTTGCCGGCGGGGTTCTCCGGGCGTTGGCTGCAGGAGATCCTGCGCCACCAACTGGGCTTTACGGGGGCCATTTTTAGTGACGACCTGTCCATGGAAGGCGCGCGTCGCCTCGAAGGTCGGGTGGTGAGCTACACCGACGCGGCTGTGGCAGCCTTGCGCGCGGGGTGCGATTTGGTGCTGTTGTGCAACCAGAGCACGCCGGCCAGCGAAGGCGGGGGACAAGCGGTGGATGAGTTGCTCGATGGCCTGGCTGAAACCCTGCTCAAAGGCGAGTGGCAGGCCAGCGAGGCTTCCGAGTGGCGCCGACAGGCGCTCTTGCCCCGCTACCCAGCACCCCACTGGGACGCCTTGATGACCCAGCCGGACTACCTGCAGGCCCTGTCCGAACTGCCCTGAAGCATCCGCGGCCCGTGAGTGGCAAGGAATGACCCCGATGCCCTGGTGCGTTACTGCGGCGGGGAAGGATGGCTGGATGTCAACAGGGTAAAATCGTCCTTTCGCCGGTATGAGCAGGCCGGCAGTGAGACAACCAAGGAAGTTCTGTGGCGACCAAATCTGGAAAAACCCAAGTCGATTCGACGGGTCTGCGCTTCACCAGCCGGGAAAACGGCTCACCCTTTGTCGGTATGGGCAAAGTCGGTGAGACCATGTCATGCATCAAATGTGGCCTGCACAAGCCGCGCCGTCTGGGCAGCCAGCGTCGTTTTGCTGGTGGCTTGGCCTTTTTCTGCCACGACTGCAAGCCGCCGCAGCCTAAGTGAGCGTTTGCTGATTGGCGGGCTGAGCACCCCGCCCCCCCGGTTGTTCAGACCTCTCGGCGCAAGGCCGGGAACAAGATGACGTCGCGAATACTGGGGCTGTCGGTGAGCAACATCATCAAGCGATCGATGCCGATCCCGCAGTCGCTCGCGCGGGCCAGAGGGGAAATCTCCACCGGGTGCTCGCAGATGAAGGTGGGCTGCCACAACTGGTCTTCCACCGTCTCTTCGAAGTACATCACTTGCAGGCTCGCCAGGCTGCGGCCCGAGAGCTTGTCCTTTTCTTCGTTGAAGCCGAGTTTGCGCAAGGCATGGATCAGCCAATCGCGGTGGTCCACGTTCTCGCCAGCTTCGGTGTATTTCAGAATGGCTTCGCGGATGGTCAGGCGCTGGAAGGGCTGGCTCAGGTCCACCGGCTGACCGTTGTAGGTGAGCAGCAGAGTGCCCACGGCTTTCTGGGCTGCGTCGCGTACCAATTCTTCGGTGAAGTGCATCAGGTCCTGGTAGTTCCAGTAGGCTGCATAGAACTCCATCATGGTGAACTCAGGGTTATGGCGCACCGAGATGCCTTCGTTGCGGAAGTTGCGGTTGATCTCGAACACACGCTCGAAGCCCCCCACGATCAGGCGCTTGAGGTACAGCTCAGGTGCGATGCGCAGGTACATCTCCTGGTCCAGCGCATTGTGGTGCGTCACGAAGGGGCGAGCATTGGCGCCGCCGGGGATCGGGTGCAGCATGGGCGTTTCGACTTCCAGAAAACCGTGTTGCACCATGAAGTCTCGGATCCCGCTGACCGCCTTGCTGCGCGCCACAAAACGCTGGCGCGCGGTGTCGTCGGTCATCAGATCGACGTAGCGCTGGCGGTATTTGATTTCCTGGTCGCTCACGCCGTGGAATTTGTCCGGCATGGGACGCAAGCTCTTGGTGAGCAGGCGGATCTGTGTGGCGTGCAGCGACAACTCGCCGGTGCGGGTCTTGAACAGGCGGCCCTCGGCGCCGACGATGTCGCCCAGGTCCCAGTGCTTGAAATCGTTGTACACCGCCTCGCTCACGTCGTCGCGGGTGATGTAGATCTGGATGCGACCGGTGCTGTCTTGCAAGGTGGCAAAGCTGGCTTTACCCATGACACGCTTGAGCATCATGCGGCCGGCGACACGGGCTATGTGCCCCTCAGCGACGAGATGCTCCGGTGTTTTGCCGCCGTGGAATTCGTGCAGCGTGGCCGCATGGTGCGCGGGCTTGAAATCGTTGGGAAAGGCAATGCCTTGCCCGTCGGCCTGGCGCTGACGCAGCACCTTGAGTTTCTCGCGGCGCTCAGCGATCAACTGGTTGTCATCGATCGCGGTGGCAGGCGCAGACGTGTCCGCGTCAGGCGCGGTGGAACGGGTGTCAGACATGGAATCGGTCAGGAAATGGCGTCAGCCGGTTGGCGTTGCAGCATGGCCAGCAGGCTGGCCACCGTGGAGCGCAGTTCGCGGCGGTCGCAGATCATGTCGACCGCGCCTTTTTGTTGCAGGAATTCAGAGCGCTGAAAGCCTTCGGGCAGGGTCACGCGCACCGTGTTTTCGATGACGCGAGGGCCGGCAAAGCCAATCAAGGCTTTGGGCTCGGCGATGACCACGTCGCCCACGAAAGCGAAGCCGGCCGACACGCCCCCCATGGTGGGGTCGGTCAGCACGCTGATGTAGGGCAAGCCTTTCTTGGCCAGACGGGTCAGCGCTGAATTGGTCTTGGCCATTTGCATGAGCGACAGCAAGCCTTCTTGCATGCGCGCACCCCCGGTGGCGGTGAAACACACAAAGGGTACCTTTTGATCGATGGCGGTGTGCACGCCGCGCACGAAACGCTCGCCCACCACAGAGCCCATGCTGCCGCCCATGAAGTCGAATTCGAAACAGGCGGCCACCAGGTTGATGCTGCGCACCGCGCCGCCCATCACCACCAGAGCGTCGGTTTCGCCCGTGTTGTCCATGGCCTCTTTCAGGCGCTCGGGGTACTTGCGGCTGTCCTTGAATTTGAGGGCATCCACCGGCACCACTTCCTGACCAATCTCGTAGCGACCTTCGGGGTCGAGGAAGGCATCCAACCGGGCACGCGCTGGAATGCGGTGGTGGTGGCTGCACGTGGGGCACACGTGTTGGTTCTGCTCCAGATCATTGTTGTAGAGCACGGTTTCGCAACTCGGACATTTGATCCACAGTCCCTGGGGAACGCCGCGCCGGTCGGCGGGGTCGCTGGGCTGAATTTTGGGTGGCAGCAGTTTTTCGAGCCAACTCATGGGGGGAGTGTCTCCAAGTGGGTAGATAGCCGATTATCCTACGGGGCGGGGCCTTTGCGGTCGCGCACGCCGTGATTTAGGTTGCGTCCAGCGCCTGACGGATCTCGCGCATAAAGCTTTCCACCGCTGGCAGTGACTGGCTGGTCGGGCCCGATTCGAGCAACTGGATCAGCTTGGTGCCGATCACCACCGCGTCGGCCACCTTGCCCACCGCGGTGGCCGAAGCTGCATCACGGATGCCAAAGCCCACGCCGACGGGAATCTTCACGTGTTGGCGGATGCGCGGCAGCATGGCCTCGACCGCATCGGTATCGAGATGGCCTGCGCCGGTCACGCCCTTGAGGGAGACGTAGTACACATAGCCACTGGCGACTTGCGCCACTTGGGCCATGCGCTCCTCGGTGCTGGTGGGCGCCAGCAGAAAGATGAGGTCCATGTGGTGCGCGCGCAGTTCGGCAGCAAACCCGACGCACTCCTCGGGCGGGTAGTCGACGATCAGCATGCCGTCCACACCTGCCGCAGAGGCGTCCCGCACAAAGGCACCGGCGCCGTGTCGCAGGTTGTAACTTTCCACCGGGTTGGCGTAGCCCATCAACACAACGGGGGTGCGGGCGTCTTGCTCGCGAAAGCGACGCACCATCTCGAGCACCTGCGTCGTGCCAATACCCAGGCGCAGCGCAGCCTCGCCCGCTTTCTGGATCACCGGTCCATCAGCCATCGGATCACTGAAGGGCACGCCGAGTTCAATCACGTCGGCGCCCGCAGACACCAACCGGTGCATCAGATCGGGCGTCACGTCGGCTTGTGGAAAACCGGACATGACATACGGGATCAAGGCCTTGCGGCCTTGGGACTTGAGGGTGTCAAAGGTGGCTTGGATGCGGCTCATGCGGTTCACCCTTTCACCATAATGACCGACTCGGCCTGCCCTTTGACCGATTGACCACGGCAGCTCGGACGGCAGTAAAAATCGGCATTGCTCAGATCGGCCACGGTACCGATGTCCTTGTCGCCCCGACCCGAGAGGTTCACCAGAATGGACTGGTCCGCGCGCATGCTGGGCGCGAGTTTCATCGCATAGGCCACGGCGTGGCTGGACTCGAGTGCGGGGATGATGCCCTCGGTGCGGCACAAATAGTGGAAGGCCTGCAAGGCTTCCTGGTCGGTGATGCCCACGTACTCGGCGCGCTGGGTGTCTTGCAACCAGGCGTGCTCCGGCCCCACACCCGGGTAGTCCAGGCCGGCACTGATGCTGTGGGTCTCGATGATTTGTCCATCATGGCTTTGCAGCACGTAGGTGCGGTTGCCATGCAGCACGCCTGGAACGCCGCGTTGCAACGAGGCCGAGTGACGGCCGGTGTCCAGCCCTTCACCCGCGGCCTCCACCCCGATCAGGCGGGTGCCCTCATGCGGGATATAGGGATAAAAAATGCCCATGGCGTTGCTGCCGCCGCCCACGCAAGCCACCACCGCGTCGGGTTGGCGGCCCTGGTTCAGGTCCGGCATCTGGTGCAGGCACTCTTCGCCAATCACGCTTTGGAAGTCACGCACCATCATCGGGTAGGGGTGAGGTCCGGCCACGGTGCCGATGATGTAGAAGGTGTTCTCGACGTGGGTCACCCAGTCACGCAGCGCCTCATTGAGGGCGTCCTTCAAGGTACGGCTGCCGCTGTCCACGGGCACCACGGTGGCACCCAGCAGCTTCATGCGGTAGACGTTGGGGCTTTGGCGCTTCACGTCTTCGCTGCCCATGTACACCACGCATTCCAGGCCGTAGCGGGCGCAAATGGTGGCCGTGGCCACACCGTGCTGGCCCGCGCCGGTCTCGGCGATCACGCGTGGCTTGCCCATGCGGCGCGCCAGCATGGCCTGGCCGATGGTGTTGTTGATCTTGTGCGCGCCGGTGTGGTTGAGGTCCTCACGCTTGAGGTAGATCTGCGCACCCCCCATCTCACGGCTCATGCGGGCCGCGTGGTAGATGGGGGAGGGTCGGCCGACGAAGTGAGCCAGTTCACTGCGAAATTCGGCCAGGAACTCGGGGTCGTTGCGGTAGTGTTCGTAGGCCGCACGCAGTTCGTTGATGGCATGGGTCAGCGTTTCGCTGACAAAGCTGCCGCCATAAGGGCCAAAGTGGCCGTGGGCGTCGGGTTGCTGGTAGGTGGACATGGTGAATTCAGAAAATGGGTGAAAGCCGGTGGATCCAAGGGATGGCGGGACAGCCGTTCAAGTCAGTCCAGCCTCGCGGTAGAGAACGAGCCCCCAGGCGCTTGAGATTCAGGGATGCTGATCGGCAGCACGAACGGCGGCGACAAAATCGTGGATGAGCGCGGCATCCTTGATGCCTTTGGCTGATTCCACAGCCGAGCTCACGTCAACGCCCAGGGACAAGCCCCGCAAGCGTACTGCGCGCAGACCATCGCCCACGTTTGCAGGTGTGAGTCCACCAGACAAAACGAGGTGAGCGTTGACGCTTGTTGGCAGCCGTGACCAATTGAATGCCTTGCCGCCCCCGCCATAGCCCTCGACGTGGGCGTCGAGCAGCAGCGCATGGGCGTGTTGATAATCTGACGCGTATTTTATGAGGTCGAAGGCAGGGGCATCGTGGTCGAGGGGAATTCGCGCCGCGCGCAGCCATCTGCGGCCCAGCCGCTGACCGACCCGCTGACAAAAGGCCGGGTTTTCGTCACCATGAAATTGCAACCAGGCGCCGGGCACCTCGGCGCAGGCGGCCTCGAGGGCGGCCTCCGAGGCGTTGACGGTCAGGAGCACAGGGTTGACAAAGGCCGGCAGCCGGCGAGCCAGCTCAGCGGCCCGGGCCACATGCACATAGCGTGGGCTGCGCTCGTACAGCACGAAGCCGATGGCCTGCACGCCGGCTTGCACAGCGGCGTCAACGTCTTGTTCGCGGGTCAGACCGCAGATCTTGATGGGCGTGAAGTGGGCAGGCAGGCTCATGGCAGCCAATCATACGCAGGCGCGTGATCGGGAAGCCCCCATTCAGCGTCGTACCGCGGGCCCAGAAAGTACAGACCGTCCGCGGCAAAGGTCGGGGCGGCCCTGTCACGAGAACGGGACGCCAGCACCTCGGCGATCCACTCGGGCGGCCGCAATCCCTGACCGACCTGGACCAGACTGCCCATCAGGTTGCGGATCATGTGGTGCAAAAAAGCGTTGGCTTCGAAGTCGAAGCGCCAGTAGGCGCTACCGTGTGGAACGGGCCCGGACGAGGGACGGGCCGCACGGCGTTGAATGTCCACGCGCATCAACTGCTTCACCGGCGAGAGCGCCTGGCAGGAAGCGGCCCGAAACGCACTGAAGTCATGTTCCCCCAGCAGGTGCTGGGCGCCGGCTCGCAGGGCCTCGAGGTCGAGGGGGCGAAATACCCACCCCACACGACCCGCTTCCACGCTGGGCCGAACGGGCGACTCCAGCAGGATGTAGGCATAACGGCGCGAGCGGGCACTGGCCCGGGCATGAAACCGATCCGGCACGGGATGGGCCCATTGCACGGCGATATCCGGCGGCAGGAAGCGGTTGGTGCCGCGCACCCAAGAGAAGGGTTCACGCTCGATGGCGGTGTCAAAGTGCACCACCTGCATCAGGCCATGCACACCGGCATCGGTGCGCCCAGCGCACAGGGTTTGGAGAGGTTCGCAGGCAAATGCCTTCAGGGCGGCCTCGAGTTGGTCTTGTACCGTGAGGCCGCTGGGCTGACTTTGCCACCCTTGGTAGGCCTGCCCGGCGTAGCTCAGCCCCAGGGCGATACGCATCTCAGGCCCGTGCCGCCAGCCACGCGCGGGCTTGTTGCTGCAAGAGTCCCTGGGCCTGTTCGGCGACCTCCTCGGCCAGCGCGCGGGCGGTGTGCGGCTGGCCCGCTTCCCACAGGGCCTGTGCCAGTTCGAGTCGCACTTGCAGGGCCGGGTCGTCCGTGCCCGAATCGAACGGAAACGGGCCACCCGTCGCGGGCGCTGTGTCAGTCAGCTCCAGCGAGAGACCAGCAAACGGCAAGCCCACGGGCTGCGCGTCGGGTGTGTTGGGACGCGCTGTCGTGACGGCAGTGCCGCTGGGTGACGGGGTCGATTCTGCGGATGGGGCGCTGGCAGACCCTGAGCGGGCGCGAGTGACCGACACGGCAGGGGTGTCGTCTGCCAGCGGCGCGTCGTAGCGCGGCAACTCAAGGTCGACCTCGATGGGCAAGGGGGGGAGCGAGTGGGGCGTTTCTGACGCCGGTGGTGCTTGGCGCACGCGAGTGCGCCACAGACTCATCAGGACCAGCACGGCCACCAGGGTGGCTGCACCGATGGGTGTCAGCGGATGGTCGCGCAGGAGGTCGATCAGGCGGCCGTGGGGCGGTACCTCAGGCGACGGCAGCGGAACACCCCCAGAGGCAGCTCCCTCGCCGGTTTGACCCCCGGCAATCTTGCCCAGTTCGGCGATGTTGCGAGCCAGTTCGGCGGCTCGCTCGGCGGTGTCCTGGGCCTGGCGCTGCAGGGCAATGCGGTCTTCCTGGCCAGCGCCCGGTTTGGTGAGTTCCAGCCGGTCCTGCGGTGCACCCGGGGTAGCCCGCTGGCGCGATGGAAATTGCGCACGAGAACCGTCGCTGGCGTCCGGTGCATCGCTGGCCGTGACCCGCTGGGACAGGCTTGCACGCCAGGTGTCAAACGCTTCGGCCTGCTCGAGCAAGGCTTCACGGGCAGCGTCCTGATCGATGCCACTTGCCTCGGTCGCCGTGGGGAGCGAGAGGATCACGCCGGAGCGCAGGCGGTTGACGTTACCGTCCACGAAGGCATCGGGGTTTTGTTTGAGCAGCGCCAACAGCATCTGCTCCAGCGAGACCTGATCGGACTTGTGGTCTCGGGCCAATTGCCCAGCCGTATCGCCGGCTTGCACCAACAGCCCTGAGGGGGGGAGGTTGGCAGGCTTGTCCGAGGCCTGCGCTTGCAGGAGCACGGTGAGGTCGCGCAACAGGCGTCCACCGTTCCACCGCAACTCGATCAGCAGGTCCACGAACGGGACGTTGACGACCTGTTGCCCTCGCACGACCAGGACCCGTCGACCGTCAGGCCGTGTTTCCAGCACGACTTCCAGGCCCTCCAGCACAGAGGAGCGCTCCAGACGTGCAGCGGCATAGGCTTGGTCGTCAGCCAGGCGAACCTGGAGGTTCTGGCTTTCGCTGGCACTCAGCCGGGTGATGGGGAACTCGGCTCGCAGGGGCTCACCCAGGGAGGAGTTGACCACTGCTGGACCGAGGGTGAGCGATTGCGCAGCCCCTGCGCACAGCAACAGGCAGGTGGCCGTGAGCCGAGCGAGTCGAGGCCCTGGAGCCTGTGCAGTCCTTGGCGGGATGTGCAGGCCCCTGACGGTCCCCGGACGGTGTTCAGCGGCAGCAGAACGGCGCAGGCGAACTGGCAGCAATCACTTCTCCAACAAAATGCGCAGCATGCGGCGCAGCGGTTCGGCGGCGCCCCACAGCAGTTGGTCCCCCACGGTGAAGGCACCCAGGTAGTCGTTGCCCATGGCCAGCTTGTGCAGACGGCCCACCGGCACGGTGAGCGTGCCCGTCACGGCGGCAGGGGTCAGCTCGCGCTCGGTGATCTCGCGTTCGTTGGGCACCACTTTGACCCAGGCGTTGGCGTGGGCCAGGATGTCGCTCACTTCATCAAGCGGCACATCTTTTTTCAGCTTGATGGTCAGGCCCTGGGAGTGGCAGCGCATGGCGCCAATGCGCACACACAGGCCATCGATCGGGATGGAGCCGGCGCTGCGAAAGGCGGGGTTGCCCAGAATCTTGTTGCACTCGGCGCCGCCCTTCCATTCTTCCTTGCTTTGGCCGTGCTCGACCGGCACATCGATCCAGGGGATCAGGCTGCCAGCCAGGGCTGTGTGGCGAAAGTTTTGGGTGGGAAAGGACGCGTCCCGCATGGTGGCGGCGACCTTGCGATCAATGTCCAGGATGGCGGACGCTGGGTCGGCCAACTCGGCCTTCACCGCGTCGTGCAAGGCGCCCATCTGGCTGAGCAGTTCGCGCATGTTTTGTGCACCGGCACCCGAGGCGGCCTGGTAGGTCATGGCGCTGACCCACTCCACCAGGTTGTGCTGGAACAGTCCGCCCAAGCCCATGAGCATCAGGCTCACGGTGCAGTTGCCGCCGATCCAGTTCTTCCCGCCTTTGGCCAGGGCCTGGTCGATCACCGGGCGGTTCACCGGGTCCAGGATGATCACGGCGTCATCGGCCATGCGCAGCGAAGAGGCGGCATCAATCCAGTGACCCTTCCAGCCGGCAGCGCGCAGCTGGGGGTACACCGCCTTGGTGTAGTCACCGCCCTGGCAGGTGATGATGATGTCGCAACGCTTGAGCGCGTCGATGTTGTTGGCGTCTTGCAGCGTGGTTTCGTGCTTGGCCATTGCCGGGGCCTGGCCCCCGGTGTTGGAGGTGGAGAAAAAGACGGGCTCGATCAGGTCGAAATCTTTCTCCTGCACCATGCGGTCCATCAGCACCGAGCCGACCATGCCGCGCCAACCGACCAAACCTACCAACTTGCTCATTTCAGGGCCCCTTCAATTGTGTTGAAACAGTGCCAGACCTGTCTGTTCACCCGGCTCGTCGGCCGGAAGGGCGCACGACGAACCGGGCTGTGTCAGCCTTTGGTCGTGGTCTTGAGAATGCTTGCGCGCACCACAACGCCCGCCAGCCATGAGGCGAGGTCCGTGTGAGAACTCAGGGGGGCGCGAATCATGGCTCGAATTGTATCGGAACGTATCTTCCACGCGGCTGACAGGCCGCTCCATGGGGGGGTGTCCGATGCAAAAAAGACAAACCCCGCCAGCAGGGGCGGGGTTGGACCACCAGGGACATGCGGGACGCCTTCAGAAGCGTACCGCGGTCTCGGTCAAGCAGGATGGGTCAGGCGTGACCGGATCAGCCCAGTGCTTTCACCACCGCCTCGCCCATCTCCTGGGTGCCCACCCGGGTGGTGCCGGGGCTGTAGATGTCGGGCGTGCGCAGGCCTTGCGCCAGGACCTTCTTCACGGCCGTCTCGATGCGGTCGGCAGCCTCGGCCTGGTTGAGCGAGAAGCGCAGCATCATGGCCGCCGAGAGGATGGTGGCCAAGGGATTGGCCACGCCTTTGCCGGCGATATCGGGGGCGCTGCCGTGGCTGGGTTCGTACAAGCCCTGGTTTTGGGTGTTCAGGCTGGCGGAGGGCAACATGCCGATGGAGCCGGTGAGCATGGAGGCTTCATCGGACAGGATGTCACCAAACATGTTGCCGGTGACCACCACGTCAAAGGCCTTGGGTGCCTTGACCAACTGCATGGCGGCGTTGTCCACGTACATGTGCTCCAGCGCCACATCGGGGTACTGGGTATGCACCTCGGTGACCACGTCTTTCCAGAACTGGAAGGTTTCCAGCACGTTGGACTTGTCTACGCTGGTGACCTTCTTGTTGCGTTTGCGCGCGGCCTGGAAGGCCACATGGGCGATACGCTCAATCTCCGGCTTGCTGTAGCGCATGGTGTCGAAGGCTTCCTGGGCGCCGGGAAAGTGTCCGTCCACAGCAGTGCGGCGACCGCGCGGCTGACCGAAGTAGATGTCGCCGGTCAACTCACGGATGATGAGGATGTCCAGGCCCGCAATCAACTCGGGCTTGAGACTGGATGCACCGACCAGCTGCTCGTAGCAGATGGCGGGACGAAAGTTGGCAAACAGGCCCAGGTTCTTGCGCAGGCCGAGGATGGCTTGCTCGGGACGCAGCGGGCGGTCGAGCTTGTCGTATTTCCAGTCGCCCACGGCGCCGAACAGCACCGCGTCCGCTGCCTGGGCCAGCTTGAGCGTGCTCTCGGGCAGGGGGTGGCCGTGGGCATCAAAGGCCGCACCACCCACCAGGGCGGATTCCATCTCGAACTGGAGGTCCAGGGCCTTGAGGACTTTGACGGCTTGCTCGACGATTTCGGTGCCGATGCCATCACCGGGTAGGACTGCGATTTTCATGAGGATGTTCTGTGGGTTGGGTCAACTCAAGGCGTCGACGGGTTGCAACGACCAGGGCCGCCGGGCGGCCCGTGCGCTTCAGGCGGTGTGCGCCAGCCAGGGTTTGGTGGCCAGGCGGTGGGCTTCGTACTCGCGGATTTTGTCGGCGTGACGCAGGGTCAGGCCGATGTCGTCCAAGCCATTGAGCAGACAGTACTTGCGAAACGGTTGCACCTCAAAGGGCATCTCGTCGCCCTGGTCCTTGATCACCACTTGGCGATCCAGGTCAACGGTGAGCTGGTAGCCCGGGAAGGCGTGTACCTCGTCGAACAAGCGGGCCACGGCCGCCTCGGGCAGCACAATGGGCAGCAAGCCGTTCTTGAAGCAGTTGTTGAAGAAGATGTCGGCAAAGCTCGGGGCAATGACGGCACGGAAACCGTATTGGTCCAGTGCCCAGGGCGCGTGTTCGCGCGAGGAGCCGCAGCCGAAGTTCTTGCGTGCCAGCAGGATGCTCACGCCTTTGTAGCGCGGTTGGTTGAGCACGAAATCTGGATTGATCTTGCGCTGTGACTCGGGGATACCGGGCTCGCCCTTGTCCAGGTAGCGCCACTCATCGAAGAGGTTGGGGCCAAAACCGGTCTTGCGGATGGACTTGAGGAATTGCTTGGGGATGATGGCATCGGTGTCGACGTTTTCACGATCGATCGGGGCCACCAGGCCTTTGTGAACGGTGAATTTCTGCATGGCTGTTTACCGGGCTGTTGTTCAAGAGAACTGACGGACGTCCACGAAGTGACCGTGGATGGCTGCCGCGGCAGCCATGGCGGGGCTCACCAGGTGGGTGCGCCCGCCGTTGCCCTGTCGACCTTCGAAGTTGCGGTTGCTGGTGGAGGCACAGCGCTCACCCGGTTCCAGACGGTCGGCATTCATGGCCAGACACATGGAGCAACCCGGTTCACGCCACTCAAAGCCAGCAGCCTTGAAAATTTCGTGCAGGCCTTCACGCTCAGCCTGCTCTTTCACCAGGCCCGAGCCCGGCACCACCATGGCGAGCTTGACGTTGCGGGCCACTTTCTGGCCCAGGCGCTTGACCACCGCCGCGGCCTCGCGCATGTCTTCAATGCGGCTGTTGGTGCACGAGCCAATGAACAC
The DNA here is from genome assembly GCA_009923505.1 of Betaproteobacteria bacterium. Classification (GTDB taxonomy): domain Bacteria; phylum Pseudomonadota; class Gammaproteobacteria; order Burkholderiales; family Burkholderiaceae_C; genus Limnohabitans. The sequence goes on along the minus strand of RFTK01000087.1, from coordinate 1,133 downwards.
CTTGTCGATGGTGATGTCGATGATCGGCTTGCCGGGCTCCAGGCCCATGTAGGTCAGGGCGCGTTCGATGGCCATGCGCTTGGTGTCGTCCTTTTCCTTGTCGGGATCAGGCACGCGGCCCAAGACGGGGGCCACCATCTCGGGCGAGGTGCCCCAGGTGACTTGCGGCAGAATCTCGCTGGCGTCCAGGTTGACGACCAGGTCGAAGGTGGCGTCGGCATCCGAATGCAGCGTTTTCCAGTAAGCGACGGCCTGGTCCCACTCGGGGCCGGTGGGCGAGAGCAGGCGGCCCTTGACGTACTCGATGGTCTTGTCATCCACCGCTACCAGGCCGGCCCGTGCACCGGCCTCGATGGCCATGTTGCACACCGTCATGCGGCCTTCCATGCTGAGTGCGCGCATGGCCGATCCCGCAAACTCGATGGTGTAGCCCGTGCCACCGGCGGTGCCGATCTTCCCAATCACGGCCAACACAATGTCCTTGCCGGTACAACCGCGCGGCAAGGTGCCCTCGATCTTGACCAGCAGGTTCTTGGCTTTCTTGGCCAGCAGCGTTTGCGTGGCCATCACGTGCTCGACTTCACTGGTGCCAATGCCATGCGCCAGGGCGCCAAAGGCGCCGTGGGTGGACGTGTGAGAGTCGCCGCAGACCACGGTCATCCCGGGCAGCGTGGCGCCGTTCTCAGGGCCGATGACGTGCACGATGCCCTGGCGCTTGTGCAGGAATGGGAAGTACACCGCAGCGCCGTACTCCTGCATGTTGCTGTCCAGCGTGGTGACCTGCTCTTTGCTGATGGGGTCGGTGATGCCGTCGTAGCCTCGATCCCAGCCGGTGGTGGGGGTGTTGTGGTCGGCGGTGGCCACGATGGAGCTCTTGCGCCACAGCGGACGCCCTGCCTGACGCAGACCTTCAAACGCCTGCGGGCTGGTGACTTCGTGCACCAGGTGGCGGTCGATGTAGAGGACAGACGTGCCGTCTTCCTCGGTGTGGACGACGTGTTCGTCCCAGATCTTGTCGTAAAGCGTGCGTCCCATGGCGTTCTCGGGGAGTTGATCGTGAGCGAAACATTGTAGGTGTTCCGGGGCGATGAACCGGGCCATAGGGGCGTGCAGGTGACACGGGGCTGTCTGAT
>RFTK01000086.1 GCA_009923505.1 Betaproteobacteria bacterium | reverse complement strand
TGGGGCTGTCGGTAATCCAACATGGTCCAGACCTTGCGTGCTTCGCCCTCACGGGCGATGGACTCCCGGTCGATGTAAAACGTGCCCTGGTCAAACAGGCCCACGGCGGCCCAGTCGGCTGCCCAAGTGAGTGGCGAGGCCCCTGCCAGCAGGACCCAAGTCAGCCCGAGGGCTGTCAAGCGCATGGTCGATAATTTCATGGAGTCAAGCTCTGGACAAGTGAGTGCAACCCCTACATTGTCCACAAGATTGGACGCAATTGGTCGCGAGGTAATGGATGACAGCAATAGATTGGCCCCGGTTCATGCTCAGTACCCTGGTTGTGCTGGGGTTGATGGCAGCCGCGCTCTGGTGGCTCAAGCGGCGTCAGGCCCCGTGGGCCCTGCAAGGCCAGGGCCGGCGCATCCGCTTGATTGAAACCCAGCCTCTGGGTCTTAAGCATAAAATGATGCTTGTGCAAGTGGATCAACAGATGGTGCTGGTGGCTGTCAACGCCAACGACATCCGAACCCTACACTCCTGGCCTTGCTCCGCCAATGGCCCGGATGGGCTAGCCACCCCCGCGGTGGACACCGCCAAAGCTTCTTTTCCCGACTTTTTCACCGGAGGGCGTTCATGAAGCGTCATCTGCGCTGGCTGGGCCTGGCCCTGGCTCTGGTGTGGCTGGTCGTGCCCGAGGTGTCCTGGGCTCAAGGCTTGCCCATGGTCAATGTCTCCAATGGCAAGGGGGGGCAGCAGTACAGCCTGACCTTGCAGTTGCTGGCGTTGATGACAACGCTCACGCTGCTGCCGTCGCTGCTCCTGATGATGACCTCGTTTGTGCGCATCATCATTGTGCTGTCCTTGCTGCGGCAGGCGCTGGGTACGGCGCAGACACCGCCTAACACGGTGCTGGTGGGCCTGGCGCTCTTTCTCACGCTGTTCATCATGTCGCCGGTGTTTGACGATATCTACCGCAACGCGGTCGCCCCCTACATGAATGGTTCACTGGGGTTTGAAAAGGCCGTGGCCCAGGCCGAGGGCCCGATCCGCGCTTTCATGCTGAATCAGACGCGAGAAGACGATATCGCCATGTTCATGCAGATTGCCCAGAAAAAGGACGTGGTCAGCGCGGACGATGTGCCGTTCACCACCCTCATGCCCGCATTTTTGACATCTGAACTCAAGAGTGCCTTCACCATCGGGTTCATGATCTACATCCCTTTTGTAGTGATAGACATGATTGTGTCCAGTGTGCTGATGTCCATGGGCATGATGATGCTCTCGCCCATGATCATCTCCATGCCCTTCAAGCTGATGCTGTTTGTGCTGGTGGATGGCTGGACACTCCTCATGGGGTCACTGGCCTCGAGTTTCATTTTCAAGTGAGGTTCTGATGGATACTGCCATGGTGGTGGATTTGGGGCGTCAGGCCTTGTGGATCACGATGCTGGTGTCGGCTCCCTTGCTGGTGGTCGGGTTGGCCGTGGGTCTGTTGATCGGTATCTTTCAGGCGGCCACCTCCATCAACGAACAAACCTTGAGCTTCATCCCCAAATTGATTGCCTTGGGCTTGACTCTGTCGATTGCGGGGGGCTGGATGATCAACACCATTCATGGTGTTCTCCTCGCTGTTTTCGGTACGGGCCATCAACTTGCGTATTCGCATTGTCATTGCGCTGGTGTTGACCGTGTTTATTGCCATGCAGATCGAGATTCCACGCATCGACCCCATCACGGCGCAGGGACTGGAGGTGGTGTTTCAGCAGATTTTCATCGGCTTCACCATGGGCATGATCATGCAGATAGCCACCGCGTCCACCGTGATTGCAGGTCAGCTGGTCTCGGGCTCCATGGGATTGACCATGGCCAACATGATTGACCCAACTTTGGGCAACGTGCCAGTCATTGCAGGTTTCTTCACCATTTTGTCCACCCTGATCTTCATGACAACGGGCGGTCATTTGATTGTTTTTGGTATCTTGCTGGAATCGTTTCGGCAATTTCCCATTGGGGCATCGTTCTGGTCGCAGGATCTCTTGGGCAAGATGATCAGTTGGAGCAGTTTGATGTACCTGGCGGGATTGTTGATTGCCTTGCCGGTGGTCATCACCTTGCTGTTTGTGAACATTGGTTTGGGATTCGTCTCGCGCTCAGCACCCAGTCTGAACATTTTTTCCGTCGGTTTTCCCGCCATGGTGCTTTCAGGGTTTGCTGTGTTGTGGCTGGCGGTACCGTCCATTGTGGAGCGCATCAATTGGACGTGGGTGCGTAGCTTCGATCAACTGCGCAGCATGATGCTGAACTGACATGGCTGACGAATCTGCAGAACGGTCAGAAGAACCCACTGGCAGGCGACTGTCCAAGGCGCGTGAGGACGGCCAGGTTGCGCGCTCGATCGACTTGACGACCGCCGTGGTGCTGATGACCGCTACCTTGTTTTTCTCTGTCCTGGGTGGATGGTTCTTCCATCAAATGGGAAAGCTCTTCGTCAACCAGTTCCAGTTTGACCGCAAGATCATGGACAAGGCAGAACTTCTACCCGCCTTGTTTGGTCAGTCAATCCTGGATGGAATGTTGGTGGCATTCCCGATCATGGTGACGCTCATGGTGATTGCTGTGCTGGCCGGGGGACTGCCCGGAGGATTTATTTATTCACCACAATTGCTATTGCCCAAATTCAGCAAACTCAATCCCCTGACTGGCTTGGGTCGGATGTTTGGCACTCGCGCTTTGATTGAGTTGGCCAAGTCTGTTGGTAAATTTCTGTTGATCGGGGTCATTTTGTTGTTGACAGTAATGCACAACCTCGACGCCTTGCTGGTCATCAACCGACTCACCGTAGAAGAGGCTACCCGCCAAGCCGGCGACATGATTCTGGATGCCTGTTTCTGGATGAGTCTGGGGCTGTTACTGATTGCGGTGATTGACGTGCCTATTCAACGCCATCAGGTACACCAACGCTTGAAGATGACCAAGCAGGAAGTCCGTGACGAGATGAAGGACTCCGAAGGACGACCGGAGGTCAAGGCACAAATTCGCCGCCGCCAGCGCGAGATGGCCACGCAAAAGATGATGGGCCAGGTGAAGGATGCTGATGTGGTCATCACCAACCCACAACACTTCGCGGTGGCCCTGACTTATGATCCCACCTCTGACGGTGCACCCACCTTGATTGCAAAGGGCACGGACGAGGTGGCGCGTCGCATCCGTGAAATTGCGCGTGAAGAGGGGGTGGAGTTGTTTGAGTCGCCGCAACTCGCGCGCGCCTTGTTCTTCACCACCAAACTCGACGAGACCATCCCCGAGGCGCTGTATCACGCGGTGGCGCAAGTGATTGCCTATGTGTTCAGTTTGAATGACGCTTTCGCGGGCCGGCAACGGTATGAAAAACCCAATCCCGATATCCCGGAAAATATGCGTTTCGATGAAAACGGGTTTCTGCAATGACCAACTTCTACCAAAGCCCGAGTGACAAGGCGCGCTTTGACGTGCTACTGAAAGTGCTCAGCGAGGAAGCGCCGAACCTTGCCATCATCGGCGATGATGAGGTGGCGCTGGCGCACTACGGCCGCACGATCTACCAGCGACTGAGTCAGCAGCCCAATGCCCAAGTAGACCTGTGGGGGGCAGTCGACTCCGAGCAGTTGGTCAACCGATTCAACGCCATCCTGTCTGAGTTGACACTGGAGCAGGCGCAGGACAAATCGCAAAAAGACCCGATTCGCCGCTGCTTCATCATCACCGATGCACAGGCCGTGCAAACGCTGGAATTGCAACTTCTCTCCCGATTGATCCAGGGCTTCCCAGCCAGCCATGTGCATGCGGTGTTGCTGGTTCACAGCACGGAGCCTTACCGCAAGAAATTGGAAGTGTTTGGCAAGGGTTTGCTGCGCTGGGAACTGGAGTCTGAAAAACCCTCGCCTACCCGTATGCAGCGCATTGAAACGCGCGATGCTGAAACGCCGGTTGCTCCGCCTGGCGCAGTGGCCAGCACCGCCAGTGTGCTGGGTGCCCGACAAGTCTCACGGCCTGCCGCCGCCCCCGTCTTATCAGGGGCTGCCACACCGGCACTGGAAGCCACTGCCAGTTCCACAGATCCATGGAGCAAGACACCTGAACTGAATGTTTCCGCCATGCCGGAACTGAACGCCTCCATTGAAGCGGTTCAGCCAGACGCTGCCTCGACCCTGCCAGCACCTCCCGCTCGAGCCCCACGACTGGGCTGGGGTTTGTTGCTGGCTTTGCTGGTGGCCATGGCAGCTCTGGGCGTGATGAACCGCGATCGGGTCGTGCAGGAGTGGGAACAACTGCAGCGGTATGTGTCTGGCAAGCATTCTGCACCTGCCAACCCCGACCCGCAGGGAGCTTCAGATACCCCTGCACGGGTGGGCATGTCAAGCACCACTCAGTTACCTGTCAAGCCGGATGACTCGTTGATCCCGGACAAGGAAACCATCGTGGCACCTGCGGCGGGTGAGTCGACGGCAGCGACGCCAGCGCCTGCTACCGCCGTCACTGCTGCCTCCACCGCCCCCGCTCACTCAACGCCACCCGTGCCGTCCACGGTACCACCTGTCGCAACTCCCGCAGCTTCTGCAGCCCCTGCGACCTCCGCAGCACCGGCAGCCCCGGCACCAAGCAAGCCTGAGTCCCATCCGATGCTGGCTGAGAGCCGCCAATGGGTTCGTGACCTACCTTCCAACGGATGGGTGTTGCAGCACGCAGCGCTGGATACGTTGGCTGAAGCCAAGGCCTTGAAGGCGTCATCCACCAGTCTTGAGGATGCCCGCATTCTGATGACGCAGCGCAAGGCTAAGGGGTATTACTATATTGTGGTGACTGGGCCTTATGCCAACCGTGCAGCGGCGCAGGAGCAAATGAAGAAAAATCCGACCTGGACCAAAGCTTGGTTGCGTGGCCCCAAGTCCATGCAATTACAGTTTGACGACTGAGGTGTAGAGGCCGCTACGCCCGTGTCGGGCCTCAACTCAAACCAATTGCAGACTCAGCCAGGCGGATTGTCGTTGCTGACCAGGAAACTCGGAAATTTCTGCAGGTTCATGGCCACGATTACCCGCTTGTCGTTGTTTTGTGGAACGTGGTGGTTCATGATGCCGGGAAACACCACCATGGAGCCCGGGACGGGTTGCACCTGTATGGTGTTTTCAAAAATGATGGGGGCGCAATTTTCATTTGCCTCCAGGTAGGCCACCACCGCAAAATCCGAGGGAAAGTGGGTGTGCGGGATAGTGTGATCTGAGTTTTCGTAGATCACGCCCCAACAGTCTGTAGCAAAGTAGTCCAGGTTCAGGGCCGTGATGTCGGTATTCAAATGCTGCTTGCCAGCCTCCTTGGCGGCGTCGATGGCAATTTGAATCAGGGGCTGAAACTTGTCGGTCAAGCGGTGGCTCTTCCACGGGCTCATGTAAACCGCCTGAACGTTCGACGGCGTAGAGTCCGGATGGGTGATTCGCACGTCGTCAATGGCTTCACGGGCCAGCTTCAGCGCCTCGACGTGGTGTGCGATGCTGCACCAAAAAACTGGCAGGTTGGTGGGTACATCAAAACGGTTGATTTGCAGCGGAGCCAGGTCGTTCATATCAGAATGCCGGGTAAGAAAAATTAAGCATGCAAAGGATATCGGAAGTCAGTAACAATCCATGAGGCCGTCCCACCCAATCATTGACCTGGCGCAACATTGTGTGGCCTACAGCCGGGGGGCCGAGCCCGGATCTGATGATACCGAATCAATTTTCCGCCCTTCGGGTCGATAAAGAAGGATTGACCTATGAGCAACGACCAGATTATTCGCAGCACCAAACCCCATGAGGTCACGATTCCCGAGGGGTCCAACAATGCCCGCTCCATCCGCAACAAGGTGGGGCAGCGCGACGTCGAGCAGGAACGACAAGAGAAGGTCACGGTTGACAAGCACTACACCGACCGTATCGTCCACGGGGAGTCGGACGCTGTCACCGACGAACACGTGGAGGTCGATCAAGCCTCGGACGACGGGGTCAGCCGTGTCGCGATGGGGCAAGAGGAGCAGCGGGATTCTGAACGCATCAAGATCGGCAACACGGATGGCACAGCTGACCATCGGGTTCAAATTGAATCGTCGCAGGATTCGGACCACCGGGTCGCTGTGGACACGCAAAGGCCAGCCTCGTCCGGGCCGGTGGCGTTGCCGTCCTCGAACACCCAGGACTCCTATGCCACTCTCCCGTCCAGCGATGGCGCCACAGAGAACAGGGTGGCTATCCCCACCCACACCCAGGACGACAACCATGCCCTGCTGCCCGATGACGCGCAGTCGGCGCATCACGTGGCGTTGCCCATGGGAGACTCCGGCGACCACAGAGTTCCTCTGGGCACAGACGCGTCTTCCATCAACCGGGTGCCGATGGATACCCAGGGTCCGATCCCACATCGCGTCAGCTTGGAGGAAGACTCGGGTGATTCCCACTCTCCTGCCATAGAGGGCGCCACTTCATCCCAACCAGTGAGTATTCCCACAGACTCCCTGCATGACAGTTTTGCTACCACTCCAGACATGACGAATACCGAATCCTCTCCCGTCAAGGTGGACGGCCACGGCATCACCGATCCCGATCGCGTGATCGTCGATAGCTCTCCTGAAGTGTTAAACACCGTTCCTGTACCGCACGCGGAGCCCCAGGTATCTGACACTCCGCCTGCACCACAAGAGCCGCATCTTGCCGCTGCTGCAGTTGGGCTGTCGCCTGCCGTTTCAGCCCCCAAACATACCTCGCGGGCTCAAGTTACCGCTACCCTGGCCGATAAAAAGGCCGAGGAGTTTCGCGGCCGCGTTGTCAAACTGCGTGACGAGGTTGACCAGCTGAACCACCGTTTAGACGAATTTAAAAAGTAATACCAAGGAATTCAGATGGCTGAAGAGCACACCACGGCGGATGACCACGCCACGGCCGGCGCCGAGGCGCCGATGGCCGAGCGCGTCGAGATCCTCGAGGAAGCGGCCGAGGGAATTGCTGACTTGCAGAACCAAGCACTGGACCCTGCCGAGCTCTCACGCCAGCTCGAGGACTTGACCAGCGTGGTGCTCAATTCGGCCGAGGTGTCCACTCGCTCAGCCTCGGTTGCAGCTGACGTCAGCGCCGACATGCAGTCGGTGATGGACAAAATCGCCGAGTCGCACAAGCGCAGCGTTCATCACTCCAAGCTAGTTTTAGGCGCCTTCCTGGTCTTCATCATCATTGCCGTGGGCACTTTCTTTGCCATTGCCACGCGCATGCAGCAAAACATCCGTCAACTCGATGCCTTGGCCCTGGCGGTGGGCAAGCGTGTGGTGGAATTGGATACCACGGTGGGCGCCTTCACCGAGTCTTCGCAGTCCTTGTTTGAACTGGCCGAAAAAATGGAGTCGGTGAGCAGCTTACCGGCCAAAATGGAGCAACGTTTCGACGAGTTCAACAAATCCGTTCAGGCCGTTCCTGGCCAGGTGTCGTCTCAGGTGGCTGCGCAAACCGAGAAGTCGCTGGATGCCAAGATGCAAAACCTGCAAAAACAGTTGCAGGCCCTAGAAGGCAAGGTGCAGACCCTGGCCTCCCGCCCGCAACCGCAAATCAAGGACAACAGCCAGGCGGTGGCGAGCGAATTGCAAAAGTTGCAAAAAGAGGTCAACGGCATGCAAGCTCGCGTAGCGGCCCGTGCTGCGGAACCGCCCAAACCGGTTGAGGCGCCCAAGCCCAAACCTGAGCCTAAGCCTGAGACCAAGCCCGAACCGAAGCCAGAGCCCAAACCGCCTGTTGCCGAAGTCAAGCCGGCCTCTCCTCAGGTGCCGGTCAACCGCGATCGGGTGCTGATGTACCCGCGGCCCAACACGGCCGATTGATTCCCCGCTTGCGCAGGCTCTAGCCAGTCAGCATCAGTGGGTTGATTTGGGCATGAAGCGTTGCGCGCTGGCCTGATTCCAATAGGTTTGGAACACCTCGGGCAAGCTGGCAGCGGTGGATGCGGCGGCGGTCAACGCGCCGGCCGGGACATGTTCAAAGAGGCTGGCGAGCGATCGCGTTTCGTAGGCATTGATACGCCGCATGAAGTGATGCAGGCGAAGGTCTGCGGGGCCATGCAAACCAGCCGCTTCCAGCAACTCCTGGAGCGACTCCAGGGTGAGACGGTGGAAGTTGCGCACGCGCTGGGCCTTGTCGGGCACCACCAGGGCCATTTGTCGCTTGGGATCTTGCGTGGTCACGCCCGTGGGGCAGTTGCCACTGTGGCACGTTTGTGCCTGAATACAGCCCAGTGCGAACATGAAGCCACGTGCACTGTTGCACCAGTCCGCGCCCATCGCCAGGGTGCGCGCTATGTCAAAGCCGCTGATGATCTTGCCGCTGGCACCCACCCGTATCTTGTCGCGCAAATTCAGGCCTACCAGGGTGTTGTGAACCAGGCGCAAGCCTTCTTGCAAGGGTGTGCCAATGTGGTCGGAAAATTCCAGCGGTGCCGCCCCTGTCCCACCCTCTGAGCCATCCACCACGATGAAGTCGGGCAGGATCTGACTTTCCTGCATGGCTTTGGCAATGCCAAACCATTCCCAGGGGTGGCCGATGCAAAGCTTGAACCCAACCGGTTTGCCTTCCGAGAGGGTGCGCAACTGCTGCACAAACTGAAGCAGTTCGAGTGGCGTGGAAAAACTGCTGTGGCTGGAGGGCGAGACGCAATCTTCACCAATTTGCACACCGCGCGCCTCGGCAATCTCGGCCGTCACTTTGGGCCCGAGCAGCACCCCCCCATGCCCGGGCTTGGCACCCTGGCTCAGCTTGATTTCAATCATCTTGACCTGGGGGCTCAAGGCATTTTCGACAAATCGTTCGGCGCTGAAGCGCCCCTGCGAATCGCGGCAACCGAAATAGCCCGAGCCAATTTCCCAAATCAGATCGCCTCCGTGCACCCGGTGATGACGGGAGATGGAGCCCTCGCCCGTGTCATGGGCGAACCCGCCCATGTAGGCCCCTTTGTTCAGCGCCATGATGGCGTTGGCACTCAAGGCCCCGAAGCTCATCGCTGACACGTTGAAAAGGCTGATGTCATAGGGTTGCGTGCAGCTGGCACCACCAATAGCAACGCGGAAATTGTGGTCGTGCAAGCGGGTGGGGGCCAGCGAGTGGGTGATCCACTCATAGCCAGCGGCTGAGACATCCAGTTGGGTACCAAAGGGACGCTTGTCCGACTGGCCCTTGGCTCGGGCGTACACCAGGGTGCGTTGCGCCCGCGAGAACGGGGCAGCCTCGGTCTCGCTTTCCAGAAAATACTGGCGCAACTCGGGGCGGATGGCTTCCAGCATGAAGCGCAAATGCCCGATGATGGGGTAGTTGCGCAAGATGGCATGGTGGGTTTGCTGCAAATCGTAGATGCCAACCGCAGTCAGCGCGCCAAAGATCAGCAACATCCACCCGCCCTGACCCGAGGCGACAAAAACCAGCAGGCTCAGCGACGTCAGCCCCAGCGCCACAAAGAAGGCGGTGTAACGCACTGGATATATCTGGTTGAGGCGGTCAAGCATGCTTCAGAACTCCTGGTAGGTGGGCTAGCGGGTGGGCTAGCGGCACGATAGCAGGATTCGTGGCAACCTGCATATGGGTAAACCTGTGGTCGCACCCGCTTGTACGTGGTATCCCCATCGTGAAAACCCCATTCGCAGACGCCACAATTTCCAGCATGCTCGCTCAACACGGGCGACCCCGTGTCCTAATCTTCCTGGAGGCCATGATGTACAAAAAGATTTTGCTTGCCTACAACGGCTCGGCCGCCGGCCAAAAGGCGTTGCTGGACTCAGGCGAGTTGGCGTCTTGGGGGAAAGCCTCGCTACACCTGGTGGCGGTGATGCCCCTGAATCTCAACTCGGTGGTGGCCGAGGGTATCGTCTATTCCGTGCAGGAAGAGGCCTTGCAACGGCAGGCATACCAACGCATTCTGGACGAGGGCTTACAGGTGCTGGCCCAGCATGGCTACCAGGCCACGGGGGAGTTGCTGTCGGGGGATGCCATTACCGAGATTTGCAACTGTGCGCGTCGCATACAGGCCGACCTGATTGTGGTGGGCCACAAGCACAAGAAAGGCTGGGTCGAGCGCTGGTGGAGCGGCTCGATTTCCAAGTCGTTGATCGAGGAAGCGCCTTGCAGTTTGCTGGTGTCGATTGTCTGATGAAGAGCAGGGGCCTGCCTGGCTGAGCAGGATGGCCCTCTGCAGAACCCCAGAGCTTTATTCAGCGCGAGCGCCCGAGTCTTTCACCACTTTGGCCCACTTGGCAATTTCGCTGGCCTGATACCGAGCCAACTCCTCGGGGCTGGAGAGGATCGCCTCCAGTCCCAGTGTTTTCAGTCGCTCTTGCACCTCGGGCAGGCGATACACCCGCTGGACTTCTGACTGCAGTCGGTCGATGACCGGGCGCGGTGTGTTCGCCGGGGCAAACATCGCGAACCAGGTGGTGGCTTCAAAACCCGGCACGGTTTCGGCTACCGTGGGAATTTCGGGAGCAGCGTTGGAGCGCTTGGCGGTCGTCACGGCAATCGCCCGAATCTTGCCCTCGCGTGCCATGGGCAAGGCCGAGGGCATGTTGTCAAACATCAACTGAATGCTGCCGCCCATGAGGTCGGGAATGGCGTATTGCCGGCCCTTGTAGGGCGCGTGCGTCATTTGTGTGCCCGTCAACGACTTGAACAATTCGCCCGATACATGCACCGAAGTGCCAATGCCCGGTGAACCGAAGGACAATTTATTGGGGTTGGCCTTCATGTAAGTGATGAGTTCGGGTACCGTTTTCACGGGCAGGTCGTTGTTCACCACCAACAGGTTGGGGGCTGATGCAATCAGAGAGATGGGGCTGAACTGCTTGACCATGTCGTACGGGATTTTTTCGTACAACGAACCATTGATGGCATGCGTGCCGACGGTGCCCAGCACCAGGGTGTAGCCGTCTCCGGGCGAACGGGCCACGATATCTGCGCCGATATTGCCGCCGGCTCCCGGTTTGTTGTCCACCACGACCGGCTGTCCCAGTTGCGCCTTCTCACTGAAGAGTCGCGCCAGGATGTCGGGCGCACCGCCCGTGGGGAAGGTCACCACCAGACGCAGGGGTTTGTTGGGGTAGGTGTTTTGCGCCATGGCCAGGCCACTGGAAAACCCCAGTCCTGCCACGGCTGCACAACACAGCAAGCGACGGTACAGTGAGTGAGTGAGGGTCATCTGAGTACTCTTTGAAAATAGTGGTGATGAATCAAGCGGGGTCGATCGAAGCACTCCAGCGGTTGTCCCACTGGTGTTGTGCCTGGTCCAGGTGACGACGCTCGCGTTTGGTGGGGCGGCCGTGCTCGATGCTCATCGCCGGCTCGTGCGATAAGCGCCGTTGCTCAGCCATTCGCTCGCGCAAGGCCAGACTGTCGGGGGTTTCAGCATAGAGGGCTTGTGCCACCGGCGCCGGTCCACGCTGCAGGCTCAAGCCATGGACGACCACGGTGCGCGGCACACCACTTTGCAGGACCTCGACGGTGTCACCTGCGCGCACATCGCGCGAGGGTTTGGCATCCTGACCATTCACCCGCACGCGGCCGCGGTCCAGTTGCTCCACCGCGAGCGCACGGGTTTTGAAAAACCGAGCAGCCCACAACCACTTGTCGATTCGCATCGTCTCCATACGCCCTATTGTGCAGGATTTGTGAGTGAAGGGTACGTTATCCAGCGCATCCTGGGGTCATCGTGGCGGTGGTAGGCTCGAACAATGCTGACACATTCTTCACCCCGGCAGCCCCTGTGGTCCCTGGCCTGGCGCTCGTTGCGGCGCGATGCCCGTTCGGCGGAGATGCGTTTGTTGTTGGTGGCGATTGCACTGGGAGTGACGGCCCTGTCCTCGGTGGCCTTTCTGGCTGATCGCTTGCAGGCGGGTTTCCAACGCGATGCGGCACAACTGCTGGGTGGCGACGCTGTGGTCGTGACCGACCAACCACCGGCCTCTGCCTGGCTGGAACAAGCCCAAGCGCAAGGACTTCAAGGCGTCACCACGCTCAGTTTCCCGACCATGGCTCGCGCCTCGGATGAACAGGGGGGGCTGAGCCGGCTGGTGGCATTGAAAGGGGTGGAGGCAGACTACCCCTTGCGGGGTCGCTTGCGCGTGCAAGGCAACGACCCCGACGACAACGTGGGCGTGAGCACGCGCGAAGTGCCGTCCCCTGGACAAGCCTGGGTAGAGCCCGCCTTGCTCGAAGCCCTGAATCTGCAGGTGGGCGATGGACTGCTGTTGGGGCAATCCCGTTTGGTCATCAGCCGTGTGTTGCTGCACGAACCCGATCGCGGGGCGGGCTTCATGAACTTTGCGCCCCGCGTCATGGTGCATGCCCGTGATCTGCCAGGCACCGGCTTGGTTCAACCAGCGAGTCGGGTGGTTTGGCGCTTCGCCGTCTCGGGCTCGCCGGCGCAGGTGCAGCGTTACACCGAGTGGGTCGAGTCACGGCTGAAAGATCCCTCGGTCCGCGGCGTGCGACTGGAAACCCTGGAGGCGGGACGTCCTGAGATGCGCCAGACCCTGGATCGGGCGAGCAAGTTTTTGCATTTGGTGGCCTTGCTGGCCACTTTGCTGAGTGCGGTAGCGGTGGCGCAGGCGGCAAGGGCCTTTGCCTTGCGTCGTCTGGACGACTGCGCGGTCTACCGGGTGCTGGGCATGAGTCAACGCAGCATGGCCTGGATGTATGGCCTTGAATTTTTGCTGGCGGGCCTGGCGGCGAGCGCCATCGGTCTGGCGTTGGGATACGGCGTCCACCATGGGTTTGCCTGGTTGCTCAGTGGCCTGGTGGACACAGCCTTGCCGCCGCCTCGTGGCTGGCCGCTGCTGCAAGGCATGGCGACGGGGCTCACCTTGTTGATGGCGTTTGGGTTGCCGCCCATTTTGCAGTTGGTGCAGGTGCCGCCATTGCGTGTGATTCGACGTGAAGTGGGAACACCTCGCCCGGCATCGCTCTTGGTGTTGGGGGTGGGCTTGTCGGGATTTGCCGCCTTGCTGATCGGGTTCAGCCGCGATCTCAAGCTCGGCGCGTTGGTGGCCGGTGGATTTTTAGGCGCGAGCGCGGTGTTCGCCTTGCTGGGCTGGGGGGCTGTGCGGCTGTTGCGCTGGGGTGTGCGGGAAGGGCAGGCACCCTCGTGGTTGCTGATGGCCACGCGACAACTCGCCGCGCGTCCGGGCTTGGCCGTGGTGCAAATCAGTTCGTTGGCACTGGGCTTGCTGGCGCTGATGTTGTTGGTGTTGCTGCGCACCGACCTGATCAGCAGCTGGCGCGCCGCAACACCGCAACATGCGCCCAACCGCTTCGTCATCAACATCCAGCCCGACCAGTCGAGTGCGTTCCAAGCGGTCTTGCAAGCTAACGAGGTCGGCACACGTGACTGGTTCCCCATGATCCGCGGGCGCTTGGTGTCGATCAATGGTCAAACCATCACCCCGCAGTCTTACGAGGACGAGCGGGCACAGCGACTGGTGGACCGGGAGTTCAACTTGTCGTACACGCCGGAATTGCCAGGACATAACCAGGTGGTGGCTGGCCAGTGGACAGCGCAAGAGACCGAGGGGCTGAGCGTGGAGGAGGGCATTGCCAAAACCCTGCGCCTCAACTTGGGGGACCGGCTCACTTTCGACATGGCGGGTCAACTGCACGAGGCCCGCATCACCTCCCTTCGGCGTGTGGACTGGTCCTCCATGCGGGCCAATTTCTTTGTGCTGTTCCCGCTCAGCCAGATGCCAGATGTGCCATCGACCTTCATCACAGCCTTTCGTGCACCTGAGCGGCGTGGCTTTGACAACGAGTTGGTCAGCCGCTTCCCCAATGTGACCGTGGTGGACATGGGCGCCACGCTCAACCAGGTGCAACGGGTGCTGGACCAGGTGGCCCGTGCCGTCGAGTTTTTGTTTGCTTTCACCCTGGCGGCTGGCCTGGTGGTGGTGTTTGCCACCCTGACCGGTAGTCGTGAGGCCCGCACGCGCGACTATGCCGTGCTGCGTGCTTTAGGAGCCACGCAACCCTTGCTGGCGCGCGTGCAGCGTGCCGAGTTGCTGGGGGTGGGCGCGCTGGCAGGTGCGCTGGCCTCGGGGGTGGCGCTCGCGTTGGGTTGGGGGTTGGCGCACTGGGTGTTTGAATTTGACTGGACTGCTTCACCCTGGGTGCCAGTGGTAGC
>RFTK01000085.1 GCA_009923505.1 Betaproteobacteria bacterium | reverse complement strand
CCGATTTCACCCAACAGCGCGGCGGATGCGCCGGTGGCGTTGATGGTGATGTGACGACCATACACCGCATCCACCTGCTGGGATAAAGTCAGGAGCGCCTCGATGTGCCGTCCTGGCACCGATTGCGCCTTCGCCACCGACAGCATCTTGGGTGTGCGTGGGTCATCGGGCTTGTGGTGCGGATGTCCAAACCCGTGCAAAGGCAATTTGGCCTGGTGATGTCGCTCGGCGATGGCGCGAGCGCGGGCCTCAACGCCTTCGGGCGCATTCAGCATTTCGTCGATCATCTTGGCGCAACCTTCCATGGTGCCGATGAAGGTCGAGCCCACCCCCAGCAAGCCCGCCGCCACCGCTGACTGCAGGGCCTCAGGCGCCGAGTGGTAGATGAGACGCGTGGCGATGACGCTAGGGGTCAGGCCATGCTCCATCAGGGTCACCAACACCGTGTCGAGCACCTTCACATGGCCGGCTGGTGGCTTCTTGCCCGTGAGGTGGAAGAGAAACATTTCGGTGAAACTCATCTCGCCAATCAACTCCTCGACCAGATCGGCCTCGCGGATGAAGATTTGCTTGCTGTCCGAGCGGGCGATCGACGTGGTGGGTACGGGCTTGTTTTTCATGGTGTTTGGCAACAGGGTTTTTCTATCAGGCATTTGATTCTTCACGGGCGCCGTCATGCCGTCAATCAGCACCCGTCATGCACGCGTCTTGCTGCGCAAAGCCCCATCAGTCCACACGCATGCCGGAAGCCTTGATGATGGGTGCCCAACGGGCAAATTCTTCCTTGGTCGCCGCCAGAAGTTCAGCCGGCCCTGCCTTCATGGCCGACGCACCCTGAGCCTGGAAAAAGGCATCCATGTCGGGCAAGGCTTGCACCTTAGCCACGCCTTGTCGCATTTGCTCGATCATGTCTCGGGGCACCCCTTGGGGGGCATACATCGCCACCCACAATTCACCCACCAATCCCGGCACGACCTCGTTGGCCAGAGGAACCTGCGGCAAGGCCGGAGCACGCTGCAGGGACGGCACCGCCAGTGCTTTGACCTGTCCGCTCTTGATGAACTGCAAGCAGGCCGGGATGGTGCTGATCAGCACTTGCACATTGCCCGCCACCAGATCCGTCAAGGCCGGGGCCACGCCCTTGTAGGGCACATGCGTGATTTGCAGCCCTTGTGACATCTTGAGCATTTCCATCAAGAGGTGCGAGAAAGTACCGTTGCCTGCCGAACCGTAACTCAGCTTGCCGGATTCGCGCCGCGCCAGTTCGATCAACTCGGCCAGGTTGTTGACCGGCAGCGTCTTGGGTACCAAGAACACGTGCTGCACCACGGCAATCCCTGCGACAGGTTCGAAGTCGGCCAGCGGATCAAACCCCGTGGATTTGTACAGCGAGGGGTTGATGGTCTGCGTGCTGTTGATGGTGACCAGCCAGGTGCTGCCATCGCGCGGCGCGGATTTGGCCACATACGCCGACCCCACATTACCGCCCGCGCCAGCGCGGTTGTCCACCACCACACTGATGCCGAGCACAGACGGCAGTCGCATGGCCACCGCACGGGCCATGACGTCGTTGGAACCGCCGGCGGCATTGGGCACAACCAGGCTGATGGTTTTGGGCAGGGTGGATTGAGCCATGGTTTGCACAGGGGTGCCCGCCCCGAGCCAGGCGGAAGCAGCGGCGAGGGTGAACTGACGTCGATTGAAAGGCAAGGACATGGCAACTCCTGAAGCATTGAGAAGCACTAGATTACCAGTGATGACCGGGATCGGCATCCTGACCATGACGTCGCCTGTCATCGCCTTGACAAGGGCCATCAGCTGGCAGGACCTTGGCAATAAGTAACCAGATGGTTATGATGCAGGCGCAGTGAGGAGTGCATCCATGAAGTTCGGTGACTTTGTCAAAGTCAAATCCCTGGCCAGCCCGGCAGGATTCAAAGACAACCTGGCCCGTCTGGGCTTGAACATGCCCTGCGATGAAGCGCTTGAGTCTGGTCCCGAAGCGGTCATGGCTCAGCCCCTGCAGGTGGGCTCCTTCACCATCGGCAACCGCTTTGCCGTGCACCCCATGGAGGGCTGGGATGGTCACGCTGATGGCCGCCCCAGCGACAACACACGCCGCCGTTGGCGGCATTTCGGTCTGTCGGGCGCCAAGATGATCTGGGGCGGCGAGGCCGTGGCGGTGCGCCATGACGGCCGTGCCAACCCGAGACAGCTGGTGATGAACGCCAGCACCCAGGCTGACATTGCCGGGTTGCGAGAGACCCTGGTGCAAGCGCATCGCGAAGCCATGGGGGACGACAAGGACCTCGTGATCGGTCTTCAACTCACCCACTCGGGACGTTTTTGCAAACCCAACGACGACGCGCGCATGGAGCCTCGGGTGCTCTACCACCACCCCTTGCTGGACGGCAAGTTTGGCCCCAAGGAGAACATCGTGTTGCTGAGTGATGGCGACATCCGCCAGCTCATCGACGACTTCGTGGTGGCCGCGAAGCGCGCCTGGGATTGTGGCTTTCAGTTCATCGACCTCAAGCATTGCCATGGTTACCTGGGGCACGAATTTCTCTCTGCCAAAACACGCGACGGCGACTACGGCGGCTCCATGGCCAACCGCACCCGCTTTCTGCGCGAGCTGACGCAAGGTATTCGCGCAGAAGTGCCCGGCATGGCATTGGGCGTGCGCTTGTCCGCTGTCGACTTTTTGCCCTACCATCCCGACCCAACGCTGTCGACGCACGAGTCACTGGGACCGGGCATTCCAGTCGATGCCAGCCAGGCCTTGCCGTATCGCTACGGGTTTGGCACCAGCGAGCACGACCCGCATCAGACCCAGATTGATGAGACCGCCGAATTTTTGCAGGTGATGACGGAGTTGGACATTCGCCTGTTGAACGTGACCATCGGCAGCCCCTACTACACACCGCATGTCACGCGCCCGGCGTTGTATCCGCCCTCGGACGGCTACCAGCCGCCGGAGGATCCACTGGTGGGGGTGATGCGCCATCTGGAACTGGTGCGCGACTTGAAGCAACGCTTCCCGCACCTGTGCTTTGTGGGCAGCGGCTACACCTACCTGCAGGAATTCCTCCCCTATGTGGCGCAAGCCGTGGTGCGCGAAGGCTGGACCGACCTGGTCGGTCTAGGACGCATGATGCTGTCCTACCCGGAACTGCCCGCCGATGTGCTGGCCGGTCGGCCCATGCAACGCAAGCGCCTGTGTCGCACCTTCAGCGACTGCACCACCGCCCCGCGCAACGGCATGATCTCGGGCTGCTTCCCACTGGACGCCCACTACAAGAAATCGCCGCACATGATTCAGCTCACGCACGTGAAGAAGGCCGCCAAGCTGGCTTGACAGCGCATGCCGCGTTTATCTGCCCCCAGCCCAGCGCGCGACCCTGAACACAGTCGCGCTCGCATCCTGACGGCCGCCCATGCCGAGTTTGCGCAGCACGGCTTTGACGGAGCGCGTGTGGACCGCATTGCGGCGCTGGCAGGCATCAACAAGCGCATGCTGTACCACTACTTTGGGAACAAGGACGATTTGTTTTGCGCGGTGCTGGAGGTCAATTACAGCCACAAACGCGACTCCGAACGTGCGCTCAACCTGGAGCAGGATAGCGCCACCGTCGCCATCCGAAAACTGGTCACCCTGACCTGGAACTACTACCTGGAGAACCCGGCATTCCTGAGCTTGCTCAACAGTGCCAATCTGCACCAGGCCAAGCATCTGCGTCAGTCCAGGGCAGTGCGGGAGATGCGATCGCCCTTTGTGGCGCTGATCGGCAGCATCCTCGACAGAGGGGTTCGCGAGGGAGTTTTTCGTCATGGCGTCGACCCAGCCCAGTTGTACATCACCATGGCGGGACTGTCGTACTTTTATCTCTCCAACCAGCACACCCTGTCGACCATTTTCGGCCGCTCGCTCATGAGTCCAAGGGCACGTCGCGAGCGTCTGGACCACATGGTCGATGTCGTGTTGTCCTATCTCACTTGTCGCCCATCATCCCCTTATTGAACCTGATTGACCCTGGTTGACCATGAATACGATTGCACTCATCAACGCGGCGGGACAAATTACCCCCTACACACTCGTCGGCCGCTCGATTCCACAGGTGACGTTGCACCCCTTCAACCGCGTGGCCTACTCGGCCGCCCACGTGGTCGCCGACCCACGCGCTGCCATCGACCCCTGGCTACAGTCTGCCGTGGACTGGGACGCCACCCTGCAATACCGCCATCACCTGTGGTCGCTGGGCCTGGGTGTGGCTGAGGCCATGGACACCGCACAGCGCGGCATGGGGCTGGATTGGCCCACCTCGCGCGAACTGATCCAACGCACGCTGCAGGCAGCGCGATCCATACCGGGTGCCCGGGTGGCCAGTGGCTGCGGGACCGACCATCTCGAGTTGGCCCAGGTCAAGTCGCTCGAGGATGTGATCCGCGCCTACGATGAACAGATCGAAGCCATCGAGTCCCTGGGCGGACGTCTCATCATCATGGCCAGTCGCGCCCTGGTGAAGGTGGCACGCTCCCCGGCTGACTACGAGCGGGTTTATGACCACATCCTGTCGCAGGTGCGTGAGCCCGTGATCCTGCATTGGCTGGGGGACATGTTCGATCCCGCCTTGAGTGGCTACTGGGGACACACCGACCTGGACCGTGCCACCGAGACGGCCCTGGGCGTGATGCGATCGCACGCCAGCAAAGTCGATGGCATCAAGGTCTCACTGCTCGATAAGGACCGCGAGATACGGCTGCGTCGTCAGCTACCCGCGGGTGTTCGCATGTACACCGGCGACGACTTCAACTATGCCGAACTCATCGCCGGCGACGGCCAGGGCAGTGAACCCGTGCATCGTCAGAGTGATGCCTTGCTGGGTATTTTTGATGCCATTGCGCCTGCCGCGAGTGCGGCGCTCTCGGCCCTGGCGCAAGGCCGTGTGGATCAGTTTCATGACATCCTGTCACCCACGGTGCCCCTGTCGCGTCACATCTTCCAGGCGCCTACCCGTTTTTACAAGACGGGGGTGGTGTTCATGGCCTGGCTCAATGGGCATCAGTCGCACGCTGTCATGGTGGGCGGGCAGCACAGTGCGCGCTCGGTGCCGCATCTGTGTGAACTGTTTCGTCTGGCCGACCAGGCCGGCTTGCTGACAGACCCCGCGTTATCCGCACACCGCATGCGGCAATGGCTGGCGTTGCACGGCGTTGACTGATCGTCATCGCTCGAAGTTGATGGCCCGCAGAGCCAGTCGAGAATGCGCGTGCGCGTCATGCGCTGGACACACCGGACAGGCACAATAGGCCAATGTCTTTATTGCCCCCGTTTATCGCCCCCACGGCTTATCAAGATCCGAAGGCCGCGCTCGCACAGGTGCAGCGCCTCTACCAGCAAGCCATCGATCATTTGCGCCAGGCCATGCAGCGCTTTGTCGCAGGCGAAACATTCACTGACCGCGTGCGCGCCTGCTACCCTTTTGTGCGCCTGCAAACCGACACCGTGCTGCGCAGCGACCTGCAGGATGCCTCGCTGCTCAGCTATGGGTTCGTGGCGGGGCCCGGGCGCTATGAGTCGACGCTCACCAGGCCCGATCTGTACGCCCACTACTACCTGGAACAGTTTGAACTGCTGGTGCGTAACCATGGTGTGACGCTGGAAGTAGGTGTCAGTCATCACCCCATACCGGTGCATTTTTCATTTGCCGAACACGATCACCTGGAGGGTGAACTCAGCCCTGAGCGACGCCAACTCATGCGCGATGTGTTCGATCTGCCGGACCTTTCATCCATGGACGACGGGATTGCCAATGGCACCTGGTCGCCAGGCCCCGGGCAGCCCCTGCCACTGTCCTTGTTCACGGCTCCGCGCGTTGACTACTCGTTGCACCGATTGCGGCATTACACCGGCACACGACCCGACCACTTTCAAAATTTTGTTCTGTTCACCAATTACCAGTTTTATATCGACGAGTTTGTTCGGTTGGGCCATGCTGCCATGGCCGATCCACACAGTGACTTTGAGGCTTTTGTCGAGCCGGGCAATGTGGTGACGCGCGCGCATGGCCGCTCGCCACTGCCCGAGGATGCACTGGGTGCCCCGCCACCCCGCTTGCCGCAAATGCCCGCTTACCACCTCCAACGCGCGGACCGCAGTGGGATCACGATGGTCAACATTGGCGTGGGCCCGGCCAACGCCAAGAACATCACCGACCACATCGCCGTGCTGCGACCGCATGCCTGGCTCATGCTGGGTCATTGCGCGGGACTGCGCAACTCACAACAACTCGGTGACTATGTGCTGGCGCATGGCTATGTGCGCGAAGACCACGTGCTCGATGAGGAGTTGCCCCTGTGGGTGCCCATCCCCGCCCTGGCCGAAATTCAGCGCGCCTTGCAAGAAGCAGTGGCCGATGTCACCCAATGCAGCGGTGCCGACCTCAAACGCATCATGCGCACCGGCACGGTGGCAAGTACCGACAACCGCAATTGGGAATTACTGCCGGACAACACGCCGCAGCGCCGCTTCAGCCAGAGCCGGGCCGTGGCGCTCGACATGGAAAGTGCCACCATCGCTGCCAATGGTTTCCGTTTCCGGGTCCCTTACGGCACGCTGCTGTGCGTGAGCGACAAGCCTTTGCATGGCGAGATCAAACTGCCTGGCATGGCCAACCATTTTTACCGCGAGCGTGTGGACCAGCACCTACGCATTGGCATGCGTGCTCTGGAGTTGCTGCGCGGACAAGGGATCGCCCAGTTACACAGCCGCAAGCTGCGGAGTTTTGCGGAAGTGGCCTTCCAATGAGCACGGCGACCCCCCCCTACCTGGTTTGCGACCACTTGTACAAGCGTTTTGGTGAAGCGGTGGCGGTCGATCAGGTGTCGTTTCAAATTCATGCGGGTGAGTGCCTAGGCGTAATAGGCCCCAATGGGGCAGGCAAAACCAGCACGCTGCGCATGTGCCTGGGGCTCAGCCGCCCGGATGCCGGCGAGGTGCGTGCATTTGGACTGCGCATGCCGCAGGACATGCTGACCATCAAATCACAACTCGGCGTGGTGGGACAGTTCGACACGCTTGACCCCGACTTCAATTGCGCCGAAAACCTGTTGGTGTATGGCCGCTATTTCGGTATCCCCGACGCCGTGCTGCGCGAGCGCATCCCCGCCTTGCTCGAGTTTGCCGCAATCTCACACAAAGCCCTGGCCAAACCGGGAGAACTCTCCGGCGGCATGAAGCGTCGTCTGAGCCTGGCTCGCGCACTCGTCAACCAACCCAAGTTGTTATTGCTCGACGAACCCACCACAGGACTGGATCCGCAGGCCCGTCATCTGATGTGGGAGCGTTTGCAGCAATTGCTCAAGCAAGGCACGTCCATCTTGCTGACCACGCACTTCATGGACGAAGCCGAACGCTTGTGCGATCGACTCCTGGTGCTTGACCATGGACGCGTGCTCACCGAAGGGCGACCGCGCGAATTGATTCAGCAACACCTGGAGCCCGATGTGGTCGAGGTCTACGGTCCCGAAGCACTGGCCCTGCGCGAGCCCCCCTGGCGCGACCTGGCGGCACGGGTTGAACACAGCGGCGAAACCGTGTTTTTCTACACGCACGATGCCCGACCCTTGCTGCAAGCACTGCAGCAGCAACCCCATTTGCGGGTGCTGCATCGCCCCGCCAACCTGGAAGATCTCTTCCTCAAATTGACGGGTCGTCAGATCCGCACGGAGGGATGATGCGCTGGTGGCCCATATTTCAACGCAACCTGCTGGTGTGGCGCAAATTGGCTATTCCCAGCATGATTGGCAACATCGCCGAGCCGCTGATGTGGCTGCTTGCCTTTGGCTATGGCCTGGGTTCGCTGGTCGGTGATGTGTCGCTGGGCGGCGAACACGTGCCCTACCTGGTGTTTCTGGCCAGCGGCTCGATTTGCATGAGCGCCATGAATGCCGCCACCTTTGAGGCGCTGTATTCCGCCTTCTCGCGCATGCATGTGCAAAAGACCTGGGACGGTATTTTGAACGCGCCGGTGAAGCTTGACGATGTGGTGCTGGCCGAAATGCTGTGGGCGGCATTCAAGTCGCTGTTTTCCGTCACGGCCATTCTATTTGTCATGCTGGGTCTGGGCGTGAGCCACAGCCCCAAGCTGCTGCTGGCCTGGCCCTTGTTGCTGGGCGTGGGTATCACCTTCAGTTGTCTGGCGCTCATTTTCAATGCGCTGGCCAAAGGCTATGACTTCTTCACCTACTACTTCACGCTGTTTCTCACCCCGATGATGTTTTTGAGCGGCGTGTTCTTTCCCCGCGAGCAATTACCCGTCTGGGTGCAATGGGTGTCGGCCGGGTTGCCGCTTACGCAAGCCGTGGAGTTGATCCGGCCGCTGTTCATGGACCGCTGGCCGGATCCGTTTGTCACGCCCGTGCTGGTGCTGGCCGCCTACGCAGGCGGTGGTTACTGGCTGGCGCTCAGACTCACACGCCGACGTTTTCGGGTATGAGACGTGATTTCGGCGTCTTGTCAGTTTGATGTTTGAGAGTTCGCCTAAGCTTGACGCCCTACCCACCGCTCTCGGAGTTTCGCCATGTCTGACGCCTCCTCGTTCGATTTTTCGAAGTTCGTGCCTGGCTTCGATTTCCTGAAAAACCTCTCGGGCACCGGTGGGCAGACGGGCATGCCCTCGGCCTCGGCCTGGATTGCCCCCACCCTGGACCCCGACGAGTTGGACAAGCGCATTCAGGAACTCAAGACCGTGCACTTCTGGCTCGATCAGAACACCAAGGCGGTGAGTGCCACCATCCAGGCCCTGGAGGTGCAGAAAATGACGCTGGCCACCTTGCGCGGCATGAACATGAGCATGTCCGATCTGGCCGAGTCCCTCAAAATCAAGCCGGATACGCTCTCCTCGGTCTTCAGCAGTCCCAAGGCCCGCTCGACTGAAGCACCGGCTGAAGCCGCGCCACCAACCGATCGCACAACCAGCACCGAGCCCGCAGCCAGCAAGCCCACGGCTCGCCCGGTGAAAAAATCCCGTGCGTCAGCGTCTTCTGCGAAGACCGAATCGGCCGCGCCATCGTCTGCCGCAGCGGCGGGTGGCGTGGACCCTATGGCCTGGTGGGGATCGCTCACGCAACAGTTTCAGCACATTGCCAACCAGGCTGTTCAGGACCTGCAGCGCCAATCCCCTGCGGCCGCAGGCGCCGAAACGCCAGCCAAGACCTCGTCTACGCATCGCGCTGCCAACCGCTCGACCAGCAGGTCGACCCCAAGCGCGGCCAAGGGTACGTCGACAAGGGGGGGCAAGGGCACTTCCAAGTCTTCAAGCAGCAAGTCCAAGCCTGCGCGAAAATCTGCACATTCCGCTGCCAGACACCACGACACATGAAATTGTTCCCCTACGGCCATGCCACCCATCCCGAATGGGGCATGGCCGCGGAACTGGTGCTGGCGCAGCTGCGAGCCCAGATGGCCTCGCCCGATTACGCCAGCCAACCCTCGCTGGGCTTGATCTACATCACCGATCACTTGGCAGCACACGCACAAGACCTGCTCGACCATCTGAGCCATGCCTTGCCCTGGGTCACGGACTGGAGCGGGACCGTCGGGGTCGGCATTGCGGCCAACCAGGTCGAGTACTTTGATGAACCGGCGCTGGCGATTCTGCTGTGCGATTTGCAGCCCCATCAGTACCGCCTGTTCAGTGGCATCGCTCCCTTGAGTACCCATGCCGTGGATGGCTTTGTGCCCCATACGGCGCTGCTGCACGCGGATGGCAACACCCCGGATTTGGCTGAGCTGATTGCCGAAATGGCGCAGCGCACCCGCAGTGGCTATGTGTTTGGTGGCCTGAGTTCCAGCCGCGGCGCCAGCGTGCAATTCGCGTTCGGCTCCGCAGGATCCGTGGCCATTCCGCACCCGAATCGAGGCGTGTTTGAAGGCGGCCTGAGTGGTGTGGCGTTCAGCGCCGAGGTACCCTTGATCTCGCGTGTCACACAAGGTTGTCTGCCCGTTGCCCCGGAGCGCACCATCACGGCCTGTGAGCAACATGTGCTGTTGACGCTGGATGACCGTCCGGCCCTTGAAGTGTTACTGGAAGACTTACAGGTCAGCTTGTCCGAGCCACGTGCGGCGATGACAAAAATCCGATCCACGCTGGTAGGCTTGAGCCAGGGCGCACAACCCACGCTACGCCGCACTGGCGAGTTCGGCGACGAGGTCATGGTGCGCCATCTCATTGGCCTGGACCCCGAGCGTGAAGCCGTGGCCATTGCTCAGGCTGTGGAGCCTGGCATGCGGCTGACCTGGTGCCAGCGCCACGCCGCGGCAGCGCGCGCCGATTTGTTGCGCATTGGCGCGGAGATTCGAGAATCGCTGGAGCCGGACATGCTGCCCGAGTCGCTGGCCTTGGAACTCGCAGACAGTGCGCTGTCCGAACCCCACCCCGCCCGGCGGATTGCCGGCGCCATTTATGTGAGCTGCGCAGGTCGGGGTGGGCCGCACTTTGGTGCACCCAGTGCAGAATTGCAATTGGTACGGCGTGCCTTGGGCGATGTGCCGTTGGTTGGATTTTTTGCGGGCGGTGAAATCGCCCACCAGCATGTGTACGGGTACACCGGCGTGCTGACCGTCTTCACCACAGAACCGGAAACAGAATGATGACATCTGCAGTGGGCTTGATTGGTCTGGGTGCCATGGGGTCGGGCATGGCAGGCTCGTTGCGTCGGGCAGGACACGATGTCCATGTCTTTGATATCCGTCCGGGCGTTGCGGCCGCATTTGCCGAACAAGGGGGTCATGCATGCGCCACGCTGGCCGAACTGGCGGCGGCCAGTGACGTGATCGTTTCGGTGGTGGTCAATGCGGCGCAAACCGAGGAGGTGCTGTTTGGCCCGGGTCGAGACGGCACGGGTTGCGCAGCGCACATGAAACGCGGCAGTACCTTTGTCATGTGCTCGACTGTGGACCCCCAGTTCTCCGTGCGGCTCGAGACCGAGCTCAACGCGATGGGGCTGCATTACGTCGACGCGCCCATTTCGGGGGGCGCCGCGCGCGCGGCCAGCGGCGAGATGACAATGATGACCGCCGCCAAGCCTGATGCTTATACCCAAACGGATCACTTGCTTCACGCCATGGCAGCCAAGGTGTATCGACTGGGCGACCGCGCTGGTGCCGGCAGCAAGGTCAAGATCATCAACCAGTTGCTGGCCGGCGTACACATTGCTGCGGCCGCCGAGGCCATGGCGCTGGGCCTGCGCGAGGGCGTGAACCCGAACGACTTGTACGAGGTCATCACCCACAGTGCAGGCAACAGCTGGATGTTTGAAAACCGCATGGCCCATGTGCTGGCTGGCGACTACACCCCGCTCTCTGCCGTGGACATCTTCGTGAAAGACCTGGGGCTGGTGCTCGATACGGCGCGTGCCAGCAAGTTTCCCCTGCCGCTGTCCAGCACTGCTCACCAGATGTTCATGCAGGCCTCGACCGCGGGTCATGCCCGCGAGGACGACAGTGCGGTGATCAAGATCTTTCCGGGTATCACCTTGCCTGAAGGTGCGAAGAAAGGTTGATCCCTCGTCCGCCCTGCATTCGGACCCCTACGCACACAGGCACTCAGGCGTTGAAACGCTGAGACATGGAGGCCGGGGCAACAGGTGACTTGCGATGAGCCACCGATCACACGCCGCGGGCGCGGTCTGCACGGAAACGTTGCGCAAACGCAGCAAAGTTTCCAGCATCCAGGGCATCTCGAATTTCCTGCATGAGATTCAAGTAGTAGTGCAGGTTGTGCACCGTGGCCAGCATGGGGCCCAACATTTCACCGCAGCGATCGAGGTGGTGCAGGTAGGCACGACTGAACCCGCCGCTCACCGTGCCATCGAACCGCACATGCCCGCGGCAGGTGTAACAGGCGCAGGTCTCGTCCAACGGCGCATGGTCTGTTTTG
The DNA here is from genome assembly GCA_009923505.1 of Betaproteobacteria bacterium. GTDB lineage: Bacteria > Pseudomonadota > Gammaproteobacteria > Burkholderiales > Burkholderiaceae_C > Limnohabitans. Next base: position 2,259 of record RFTK01000085.1, on the reverse strand, counting down.
TGTCGAGCGTTGCGGATTTTCAGGTCGCCAAATCGCGTGAACAGATGACCGTTGCGCGCATTGCGGGTGGGCATGACGCAGTCGAACATGTCCACCCCACTGGCGACGCCTTGAACCAAGTCTTCCGGTGTGCCCACCCCCATCAGATAACGCGGCTTGTGGGCCGGCAGTTGATGCGGCGTGTGCGCCATGATGCGCAGCATGTCCTCCTTGGGTTCGCCCACGCTCACACCACCCACGGCATAGCCGGGAAAGTCCAGTTCTACCAGGGCCTGCAGCGAGGCCTCGCGCAACGACTCGAACATGCCGCCTTGCACGATGCCAAAGAGTGCGTTGGGGTTCTCCAGACGTCGGAACTCCTGCAGGCAGCGACGGGCCCAGCGCAAACTCAACTCCATCGAGCTGCGCGCCTGTGCTTCGGTGGTGAGGGTGCCGCCCACCTCGTAGGGCGTGCACTCGTCGAACTGCATCACGATATCGCTGTTGAGGATAGTTTGGATCTGCATGCTGATCTCGGGCGTGAGAAACAGCTTGTCGCCATTCACCGGCGAAGCAAAGCGCACACCTTCCTCGCTGATCTTGCGCATGTCGCCCAGCGACCAGACCTGGAAGCCGCCGCTGTCGGTGAGGATGGGCTTGTCCCAGCGCTCAAACCCATGCAGACCACCAAAACTCTGCATGATGTCCAGGCCCGGGCGCATCCACAAATGGAAGGTGTTACCCAAGATGATCTGCGCGCCCATCTCCTCCAGGCTGCGCGGCATCACGCCCTTGACGGTGCCATAGGTGCCTACCGGCATGAAGATGGGCGTTTGCACCACGCCGTGGTGCAAAGTCAGGCGGCCTCGGCGGGCCAGCCCTTCGGTGCGAAGCAGTTCAAACTCAAGCATGGATCTTCCTCTGGAGCAGCATGGCATCGCCATAGCTGAAAAAACGGTAGCGCTGCTCGATGGCATGCCGGTACAACGCACGCATGGTGTCGTAGCCAGCGAAGGCGCTCACCAGCATCAGCAAGGTGGACTTGGGCAGGTGAAAATTGGTGAGCAGGACATCAACCACCTGAAACTGAAAACCCGGGGTGATGAAGATTTGCGTGTCGCCAGAAGTCTTGCCACTGGCCGCCCAGGATTCGAGCGTGCGCACCGTGGTGGTTCCCACGGCCAGCACGCGTCCACCGCGCTGTCGGCACGCTTCAATGGCCTGCACGGTTTCGGGAGGCACGCGGTACCACTCGCTGTGCATACGGTGCTGGCGCAGATCCTCGACCTTGACGGGCTGAAACGTGCCGGCACCCACATGCAGAGTCACGTTAGCGCGTGCAACACCGCGGGCTTGCATGGCCGTCAGCACCGGTTCATCAAAATGCAAGGCCGCCGTGGGCGCTGCGGCCGCGCCCGGTTCGCGCGCAAACACGGTCTGGTAGCGCTGGACATCCTGCTCGGTGTCGGTGTGCTCGATATAGGGGGGCAACGGAACATGGCCGTGCGCTTGCATCACGGCATGGGGTTCATCGCTCAGCGCAAAGCGAAACAAGGTACCGTGCTCATCAGGCCAGCGTCCGAGCAAGGTGGCGGTATAGCCCCCGTCCATGTGCAACTGAGCACCCGGCAAGGGCTTCTTGCTGACCTTCATGTGGGCCACCACCTGATGCGGGGGTTCCTGACCCAGCGGGTCAGGCGGCAACACCCGTTCAACCAGCAACTCGACCTTGCCGCCCGTGGATTTCTCGCCAAACAGGCGCGCCTTCATCACCTCGGTGTCGTTGAAGACCATCAGATCGCCGGGTTCCAAGAGATCGGGCAACTCGCGAAACACACGGTCCACGGGCGTATCTCTTCGGCCATCGAGCAAACGCGATGCGCTGCGCTCGCTGGTCGGATGCTGCGCAATCAGTTCAGGGGGAAGTTCGAAATCAAAATCGGTCAGCGTGAATTCACGAGAACCGGTCAGCGGCAACTCGGTGTGCATGGTCTTGAGGGCCGGACGGACCCGTTCCAAGTGGTGAGGGCTGTATTGTGACATGGGGTCCTGGCCGACAGCCCCAGGAACCTAGCGATGCGGCGCCCAGCGTGCAGCGACCATTTGGTGGCCAGTGTCATAATTCACCCCCATGCAAGCCCTGCCCAGCTCCAACTTCATCGCCAGCCTGGTGCTGGTGTGGTTTGCGCTGTTCGTAGGGTCGTCCATGGCCGCCTCCCTCATCCATCCGGGCACCCTGCAAATGGTCTGTTCCAGTGATGGCGGCATGAAAATGGTGGA
>RFTK01000084.1 GCA_009923505.1 Betaproteobacteria bacterium | reverse complement strand
GCACCAGGCCCTGGACATCAATGTGCCCATCGGTTGCGGCGACGTGGCGGTGTTTCCGGGCGATGTGATGGTGGGGGACCGGGAAGGTGTGGTGGTGATTCCAGCGCATCTGGCCGATGAGATCGCCCATGAAGCGACCGAGATGACCGCCTTCGAGGACTTCGTCACCGAGAAGGTCTTGGAGGGTCGCAGCATTCTGGGGCTCTACCCGCCCACCGAAGAACAATCCAAACTGGATTTCGAGGCCTGGCGACAAGCCCAGGGACGCTAGGACACCAGGGCATTCGGGCATATGCACGGATATCCGCCCTAGGCAGGGGACACCCCCCAGGCCGAGACGAGCGTGCATTAAGATGCGCGCATGACTTCACTGGCCGACATCCGCAAAAGCTACGAACGCGCCGAACTCGACGAATCGGCATCTCACGCCGACCCATTGCAACAGTTTCAGCAATGGCTGGACGAAGCCATGCAGTCTCAGCTTCCCGAACCCACCGCCATGACCCTGGCCACCGTGAGCTCTGACTTGCGGCCGAGCACACGGGTGGTGTTGCTCAAAGGTTGCGATGCGCGCGGCCTGGTGTGGTTCACCAACTACGACAGTCGCAAGGGGCAGGAACTCGCAGGCAACCCGTGTGCGGCCTTGCAGTTTCACTGGGTGGAGTTGGAGCGCGTGGTGCGCATCGAAGGTCGGGTGGAGAAAGTGGCCGATCACGAGAGCGACGCCTACTACCGCAGCCGCCCGCTGGACTCACGCATCGGCGCGTGGGCCAGTCCGCAAAGCCAAGTCATCCCGTCTCGAACTGTGCTGGTCACCAACGCGGCAAAGTACGGTGCGCAATTTCTGCTGCAACCGCCGCGCCCGCCGCACTGGGGCGGCTATCGGCTGGTGCCGGATCGCTGGGAATTCTGGCAAGGGCGCAAGAGCCGGCTGCACGACCGACTGCGCTACCGTCGTGACGGTGCCAGGGATGAAAGCAGTGCCTGGGTTCGCGAGCGTCTGGCGCCTTGATGCGCGCTGACTCCCGCCGTCTGCCGTCGGGAAATTGCCGGCCTGAGTCCCTCAGTCCTTCAGCCAGCGGGCAAACGCCTTTTCCAATTTGAGTACCTTGGGCGCCACCACAAAGGCACAGTAGCCCTGGTTGGGATGGTGCTCAAAATAGTCCTGGTGATAGGCCTCAGCGGCTGAATACATCGCCAACGGCTGAACCTCCGTCACGATGGGCGATGGATACGCCCGCGCCTGCGTCAACCCCTCGATGAAGGCCCGCGCCTGCTCGGCGTCTTCCTCCGACTCGGTGTAGATGCCACTGCGGTACTGCGTGCCCACATCATTGCCTTGTCGGTTGAGCGTGGTGGGGTCGTGCACGGTGAAAAAGATCTCCAGCAGGCTGCGCAAATCGATCACACGCTCGTCGTACCGCAGACGCACCACCTCCACATGACCGGTGGTGCCCTCGCACACCTGCTCGTAGGTCGGGTTCGGCACGTGGCCGTTGCAATACCCTGACTCCACGTCCAGGACACCCCGGACGCGAACAAACACGGCTTCTGTGCACCAGAAGCAGCCCCCACCCAATGTGATCGTGCGCTCAGTCATGCAGGCATCTTAATTCGACCGACATGCCCCCGTCTTCCGCCGGCGATCAACTTGACGCCCAGGCACCGCTGGGCGTACATTACTAACCAATCAGTCATTAATATGTCCGTTGTTGCCGTATCCCCTGACACCCCCGAGTCGCCTCCCACCGCGCGACGTGAACGCCGCAAGGAGGCGCGACCCGGCGAACTGATCCAGGCCGCGCTGGAGTTGTTTGTCGAGAAGGGCTTTTCGGCGACCCGTTCTGAAGAAGTGGCGGCCCGGGCTGGCGTCTCCAAGGGCACGCTGTTTCTGTACTTCCCCTCCAAGGAAGACTTGTTTCGGGAAGTCATCCGCACACGGCTGGCCGATCATTTTCTGGCCATGGGTCAGGAGTTGGAGGACTACCAAGGCCCCACCGAGGCCCTGCTGCGCAGCGGCTTGCAGACCTGGTGGGAGCGCATCGGCAACACGCCTGCGGGCGGGCTCACCAAGTTGGTGTTGAGCGAATCCCACAATTTCCCTGAAATCGCCGCCTACTACCAAACCTCGGTGGTGCAACCTGGGCGCGAACTGCTCGGTCGGATCCTGCAACGCGGCATCGACCGGGGTGAGTTTCGCCGCGTCGAGGTACCCCAGGCGGTGATGAGCATTGTCAGCGCGATGGTGTTTGTCATGACCTGGCGGCACTCCATCGTGCCCTGCACGCCGCAGGATGCCTCCTTCGACCCTCTGGCCTTTTTGTTATCCCACGTGGACTTGTTACTCCATGGGCTTGTTCCTCCGGCTTCCTCATGAAACTCTCACGCACTTCCCTGCTGGTCGCTCTGGGCGTTGTGGCCGTCCTGGTGGGCGTCGCCCTGCTGTCGGGACGCAAGCCCGCTGCCACCTCGCCAACAACCCCCGCCACCAACGCCACGCAACACATCGAGATAGCGCGCTCGGATATCACTGAGATGGCCCCCCAACGCTTGCAACAAGGCTTGCCGGTCTCGGGCACCTTGCGGGCAGTCCAGACCGCCGTGGTCAAAGCCCGAGTAGCCGGTGAACTGATGGACTTGCAAGTGCGCGAGGGCGACAGCGTGCAGGCCGCTCAGGTGCTCGCGCGCATTGACCCCACGGAATTCCAGCGCCGATTGCGTCAGGCCGAGGAACAGGCCGAAGCGGCACGCACGCAGATCGATATTGCCCAACGCCAGTTCGACAACAACCGCGCGCTGGTGGACCAAGGCTTTATTTCGAAGACGGCCCTCGACACATCGCTGGCCACCTTGCAATCAGCCCAGGCCACCTTCCGCGCTGCGCAAGCCGGGGCCGATGTGGCGCGCAAATCGCTGGAAGATTCAGTGCTCAAGGCTCCCTTCAGCGGGGTGGTGTCGGCCCGGTTGGCCCAACCTGGCGAACGCATGGCCATCGATGCCCGCGTGCTCGAATTGGTGAACCTCGCCACCCTGGAGCTGGAAGCCACCCTGAGCGCCGCCGATTCCCTCGGGGTGCGCGTCGGTCAAACTGCACGTCTGCACATCGAGGGTCGCCCTGAAGCGGTGTTCGCACGTGTGCAGCGTATCAACCCGAGCGCCCAAGTAGGCAGTCGAAGCGTGCTGGCCTATTTGCAATTGCGCGGTGAGCCCGGACTGCGTCAGGGACTCTTTGCGCAAGGCGTGATCGGCACCGACGTGCGCGAGGTGCTGGCCGTGCCGCTCAGCAGCGTGCGCACCGACCGCTCGCAACCGTATGTCCAAGTGGTGGAGCAAGCACAGGTGGTGCATCGCAACGTGCAACTCGGGCTGCGCGGCTCGCGCACCGATCAGCCCTTGGCGGAGACTTGGGTAGAGGTCATCGGACTCCAGACCGGCGCACAAGTGCTGGCGGGCTCCGTCGGCGGATTGCGCCCGGGCCTGGCCGTGCAGATCACCCAGGGTCGCTGAGCCATGTGGTTCACCCGCGTCAGCCTGCTCAACCCCGTCTTTGCCACGATGGTGATGGCCGCCTTCGTGGTGCTCGGGCTGTTTGGCTACCAGCGGCTGCAGATCGACCAGTTTCCCAACATCGATTTCCCGGTCGTGGTCATCACCACGGAATATCCAGGTGCCTCGCCCGAAATCGTCGAGACCGAGGTCAGTAAAAAAATCGAGGAAGGCGTCAACTCGATTGCCGGCATCAATTCACTGATTTCCCGCAGCTATGAGGGCCAATCGGTGGTGGTGATCGAGTTTCAGCTCCACATCAACGGGCGCAAGGCGGCCGACGATGTGCGCGAAAAAGTGGGGCTCGTGCGCCCCTTGCTGCGCACCGAGGTGAAAGAACCGCGCATCCTGCGCTTTGACCCGTCGAGCCGTGCCATCTGGTCGCTGGCGGTGTTGCCCGACGCCGGGACGGCCCAGGGCCAGACGCCCTCGGCCGTGGAACTCACCAACTGGGCCGACCAGGTGCTGAAAAAGCGCCTGGAGAACGTGCGCGGCGTGGGCTCGGTCACCCTGGTGGGTGGCACCAAGCGCGAAATCAACCTCTACCTCAACCCGCAAGCCATGGAGGCCATGGGCGTGAGCGCCGACCAGGTCGTCAATGCGGTACGCTCAGAAAATCAGGACGTGCCGGTGGGCGCCATCCGCTCGCTCAGCCAGGACCGCGTGATCCAGGTGCAGGCGCGCATGCAGCGCCCCGAGGATTTCGCCAACATCATCGTGGCCCGGCGCGGCACCAGCGTGGTTCGCCTCTCGCAAGTGGCCACGGTGAGCGACGGACCGCAGGAACTGGAAAACCTGGCACTCTACAACGGCGAACGCACCCTGCTGCTGTCGGTGCAAAAGTCGCAGGACGAAAACACCATCGACGTCATCGATGGCCTGAGCCGACTCACCACAGACCTGCGGGCACAACTGCCCCCCGGCGTGCGACTCGAACCCGTGTATGACGGCTCGCGCATGATCCGCGTGTCGGTCAACAATGTGCGCCGCACCTTGGTGGAAGGTGCTCTGCTGACGGTGCTGATCGTGTTTCTGTTTCTCAACTCGTGGCGCTCCACCGTCATCACCGGGCTCACCCTGCCCATTGCCATCATCGGCACGTTTCTGTTCATGTACATCTTCGGCTTCACCATCAACATGGTGACGCTGATGGCGCTCTCGTTGTGTGTGGGCCTGTTGATTGACGACGCCATCGTGGTGCGAGAAAACATCGTGCGCCATGTGCAAATGGGCAAGTCGTCCTACCAGGCGGCCCTGGACGGCACGCAGGAGATTGGCCTGGCGGTGCTCGCCACCACCTTCTCCATCGTGGCGGTGTTTCTGCCCATCGGTTTCATGCAGGGCATCATCGGCAAGTTCTTCCACGAATTTGGTATCACCATCGTGGCCGCCGTGCTGATCTCGATGTTCGTGAGTTTCACCCTCGACCCGATGCTCTCCAGCGTCTGGCACGACCCCAGCATCCACCGCGACCGTGACGCTCCGGGTCACAGCCGCTACGACCGCACCATCGGCCGTCTGACCGCCTGGTTCGAACGCGCCACCGAACGACTGGCGCGTGGCTATCAACGCGTTCTGCGCTGGGCGCTTGTGCACCCCCTGGCTACCCTAGGACTGGCGGTGTCCACCTTTATCGCCAGCATCGTGCTGGTGCCGTTGTTGGGCACCGAGTTCGTGCCCAAGGCCGATTACTCCGAGACCAACCTCAACTTCAACACGCCCATGGGCTCGTCGCTGGAAGCCACCGAAGCCAAAGCGCGACAGGTGGCGGACATCTTGCGCGAATCGCCCGAGGTGCGTTACACACTGGCCACGGTCAACACCGGCAACGCCAACGGCAAGAGCTACGCCAGCCTCTACATCCGGCTGGTAGATCGCCATCAGCGGCAACGTAGCATCGATGACCTGTCGGTGGCCTGGCGGGCGCGACTGGCCCAGGTACCAGGGATCACCGTGACCCACATCGGCCAGATCGACTCGGTGGGCGGCAACAAGCAAATCGAGTTTTCGGTGATGGGAGCCGACCTGGCTGAACTCGGGCGCTTGAACACCCGCATCGTCGAGCAGATGAAGAAAATCCCGGGCATCGTCGATGTCGACTCCACCCTCAAGCCTGACAAGCCCACCTTCCGGGTTGACGTGCAACGCGAAGCCGCCGCCGACCTGGGTCTCGGTGTGGGCAGCATCGGTGCACAGTTGCGCAACCTGGTGGCTGGGCAAACCGTGGGCAACTGGCGCGCGGCCGACGACCAGACTTACGATGTCAATGTGCGCCTGGCGCCCACCGCCCGCAACACTCCCGAGGACCTGGAGCGACTGCCCTTTCCGGTGGCCACAGCGGCCGACGGCTCGAGCCGGGTGGTGCGGCTCAACCAAATCGCCCGCGTCCGAGAAGACACCGGTCCCAACCAGATCAACCGACGTGACCTGATGCGCGAGATCACTTTCAGCGCCAACGCCCTGGGCCGCTCCACGGGCGAAATTTCTGCGGACATCCGGCGCATGATGACCGAGTTGAACTTGCCCTCGGGCTACCGTTATCAGTTCGGGGGCTCCACCAAGAACATGCAGGAGTCGTTTGGCTATGCCTTGTCGTCCCTGGCGCTGGCCATCATCTTCATTTACATGATTCTGGCCAGCCAGTTCAAGAGCTTCCTGCAACCCCTGGCCCTGATGACCTCGCTGCCCCTGACCCTCATTGGGGTGGTGCTCGCACTCATGCTGTTTCGCTCCACCTTGTCGATGTTCTCGATCATCGGGGTGGTGATGCTCATGGGTCTGGTGACCAAGAATGCCATCCTGTTGGTGGATTTCGCCATCCGCTCACGTGAGGACCGCGTTGGCGCCGATGGTCAGCCCATCGCCGGCCTGCCCCGCCACGAGGCCTTGCTGCTGGCCGCCCGTGTGCGCTTGCGCCCCATCCTGATGACCACCCTGGCGATGATCTTTGGCATGGTGCCGCTGGCCTTCGCCCTCACCGAGGGCTCGGAACAGCGCGCTCCCATGGGGCAGGCCGTGATTGGCGGCGTGATCACCTCCTCGTTGCTGACCCTGGTGGTGGTGCCGGTGGTGTACTGCTACCTGGACGATCTGGCGAACTGGTTCAAACGTCAATGGTCAGGCCACGCTGCAGCGTCAGACAACGGGCAGGTTCGCCCCTAAAATCTCATTTTTCTCCTTCAGTCCTCCGATTCCAGAGATAGCCATGAATTTCGAAGAAGCCCGCTTCAAGATGGTCGAACAGCAGATCCGCCCCTGGAAAGTGCTCGACCCCCAGGCGCTGGCCGTGCTGAGCGCTGTGCCGCGCGAACTGTTCACCCCCCCGCAATACCAATTCATGGCCTATGTGGACGAGGAAATCCCGCTGCCGGGCGGCCATGTCATGCTGCCGCCCCGCATCGACGCCCGTCTGATGCACGACCTGGCGCTCAAGGGCACCGAGACGGTGCTCGATATTGGCACCGGCAGCGGCTACCGCGCCGCCTTGCTCGCGCACCGCTCGCGCGAGGTGGTGAGCCTGGAAATGGATGCCGTCATGGCCGAGGCGGCGCGGCGTCACCTGCAGGCGGCTGGCGTGCACAACGTTCGCGTGGTTCACGGCGATGGCTCGACAGGTCCGGTCCCGGGGGCTCCGTTTGACGCCATCGTGCTCGGCGGTTCGGTGGCCGAGGTGCCGCAAACCTTGCTCGACCAACTCAAGGTCGGCGGACGTCTGCTGGCCATCGTGGGCACCGATCCGGTCATGCAGGCCACCTTGTTCACCCGCACGGGTGAGCGTCAGTTCAGCAGCACCACGCTGTGGGACACCTCGGTACCGGCTTTGCAGAACTTTGCACAGCCCAGCCGTTTTCATTTTTAATTGCCTATGTTGACCCAAATCACGCCTGCCCAGCTCAGCGACTGGGCCGCGCAACACGCAAGCACCGGCCCTCTGATCGTGCTCGATGTGCGCGAACCCTGGGAGCTGCAAACGGCCAGCGTGAAGCCCGTCGGCTTCGAGCTGGTGACGATCCCCATGCAAGGGGTGCCGGCACGCCTGAGCGAGTTGGATCGCACACGACCGGTGGCCTGCTTGTGCCATCATGGCAGCCGCAGTATGCAGGTCGCCTCGTTCCTGGTTCAACAGGGCTTCGAGCACGTGGCTAACATCGCCGGTGGCATCCATGCCTGGTCATCACAGGTGGATGCCTCGGTGCCAACCTATTGAGTCACAACGCCTGCCTGCGTTGTATTTTTGGCCATTTCTGAAAGCGCTTCATGAAGTCGTTTCGTGTCAGTCTGATCGGTGCCGCTGTGTCGGGCCTCTTGAGCACGCCCGTGTGGTCGCAGAGTCTGATCGACCTCTACAACATGGCCAAAGGCTACGATGCCGCCTTTCAGTCCGCCAAGTCGCTGTATGAGGCCAACCGCTACCGTGCCGACCAGGGGTTGGCGCAGATCATGCCCACGGTGGGCATGGGGTTGACGGCGACGCGGTCGCAGGTGGATTTTCGGGGGGATACGCCGCCTACAGGTGTAGCAAGCCAGCTTTACGACATCAGTGGGACGAAGTTTTATGCCGCCCCTTTTCCCTCTACTTACTCAGCAAACGACGGCAGCCCCTTCAAGCGTTGGTATACCCAAAACAACGCCACACTAACCGCATCCCAACCCCTGTACCGCCCCGCCAACTTGGCCGTCTACAGACAATCAGCCAAGCAACTCAGCCAGGCCTATGCCCAGTTGACCGTTGCCGAGCAAGACTTGTTGATCCGAGTCAGCCAGGCCTACTTCGATGTGCTGGCCAGCCAGGACAGCCTGAACTTCGTGCGAGCACAGAAAATTGCCGTGTCCGAGCAACTCGCGTCGGCCAAACGCAACTTTGAAGTGGGCACGGCTACCATCACCGACACGCGCGAAGCGCAGGCCCGTTACGACCTGGTGATCGCCCAGGAAATTGCGGCCGACAACGACCTGCGGGTCAAACGACTGGCGCTGGACACCATCGTGGGCATCAAGAACGCCGCCCCCAAGCCACTCAACGCTGGAACAGCCCTCACTCCCACCTTGCCCCAGGATGTTGAGGAATGGGTGAAGCAATCCGAGTCCTCACACCCCTCGGTGCTCAACGCCCAGCTGGCGATGGACATTGCGCAACTGGAGATCGAAAGAGCTCGCGCCGGTCACAAACCCACCGTGGATCTGGTGGGCTCGTACGCTGGCACCCGTAACCTGGGCGGCACCCCCACTTCGGGCTTGCTTTCTTTCAACTCACACGTGGTGAGCCCTACCCTGCAAGTGGTCATGAACGTGCCCCTGTTTGCTGGTTTCGCGACCGAGAACCGCTACAAGGAAACGGTGCAACTGGAAGACAAAGCGCGCCAGGATCTGGAGTTGGCCCGTCGCAATGTGGCGCAAGCCACTCGCACGGCCTACTTTGGTGTGGTCTCAGGCCTGGGACAGGTCAAGGCGCTGGAAGCGGCCGAATCGTCCAGTCAGGTGGCGCTGGACGCCAACAAGCTGGGCTACTCGGTGGGGGTGCGCATCAACATCGATGTGCTGAACTCGCAGAGCCAGTTGTTCCAGACCAAGCGTGACCTGGCCAAGGCTCGCTATGACGTGCTGGTGGGCAGCCTGAAACTTCGCCAGGCCAGTGGCTTGTTGAAGGAAGACGATCTGCAAGGCGTCAACGCCATGCTTGAACGCTGATCGCACTCCTCGCAATTCAGCCTGTCCTTCAACCGCACGACGCAACCGGGCTTCCCATCGGGTCCTGCGACAGGCCTGACCTATCAGGCCTTGGTCATCCAGGGGCTCAGACGCGCCAGACTTCTTGCCACGGCGCCGGCATGCTGCTGCACAAAATCGCGGCAGTGCTGCGAGCATGCAGTCTCTTGAGACGGTTGCTGCGTCCAGTTCAAGGCCGCTAACACGCCTTCAGCCATGGTGCTCACCCGCATCGCCACCCCAGCCCGCAAGGCCTCCCGCGTGGCCTGCTCAAAATTGAAGGTGTGGGGCCCCACCACCACCGGGCTGCCATAGGCCAACGGCTCGATGAGGTTTTGTCCTCCCAGCGGCTCGAAACTGCCTCCCATCAGGGTGACTTGCGCCATCGAAGCATAGGCACCCACCTCGCCCAGCGAGTCGCCCAGCATCAAGGTGCGTGCATCCGCGGAGGTCCAGCGGGCGGCCGCTTGCTCCAGGCTGTCACACGGGCTGCGTCTGAGCAATGCAAAACCCGCCGCTTGCACCAGGTCTGCCACCTCGTCAAAGCGCTGGGGATGACGCGGCACGATGAGCCAGTGCGCTTGCTCAAGCGCCTGCGGGGTGCGTTGCAGCGCCTGCAACAAGGCCTGCTCTTCACCCTCACGTGAACTGGCGAGAACCACCACGGGACGAGACAGCCTGGCTCGTGCCTGCCAGCCCGCTGCTTGCAGGCGATCATCGAGCGGCACATCGAATTTGAGATTGCCCAGCACCGCTGTCACGTTCGCGCCCAGCGCGCGCAAGCGGCGGGCGTCGTCCTCGTTCTGGGCCCACACCTCGGTTAATCCGGCGTAGGCCGTGTGCGACAAGACGCGAAGTCGTTGTGCCTGTTGGTAGGACTTCTCACTCAGGCGCGCATTGAGCAACAGCAACGGCACCCCCTGCGCTCGACAGGCCTGCACCCAGTTGGGCCAGACTTCAGTTTCCATCAGCAGTCCCACGCGAGGCTGAAAATGGTGGAGAAAACGCTGCACTGCCGAGGGCGTGTCCCAAGGCTGCCACACCTGGACATCGCCCGGTTGTAGCAAAGCACGTCCCGCTTCGCGGCCAGTGGCCGTGCCATGGGTCAGCAAGAGTCGCATGCCAGGCCACTTCGCGCGCAGGTGCGGCAACAACAGCGCGGCCACCCGCGTCTCTCCCAGGGACACCGCGTGCACCCATACAAAGCCCTGACCTCCAGGGGTCGCATAGTGACCCCAGCGTTCGGGGATGTCTTGCCCATACAGCGGTTCATCGCGGCTGCGTCGCCGGAGCTTGCGCACCACCAGCGGTTGCAAGGCCCACATCACCAGGCTGTAGAAGCTCAGCCAGACACGGCTACTCATGCGAGTCCCCACAGCTCACGCGGGACTGCGCACGCCACACACACCAACTCATGGTGCGGCCCCCACGCACGCCTGCCAAGCCGTCCACACAGCGTCCACTGTGGGACAGGGCTGACCCAACACCGCCCGCTGGTGCGGCGCTCCAAGCGGACCGGTTCGCCAGGCGGTGTCGAAGTTGTAGAGTTGCACATGCGGCAAGTTCAAGGCCACGGCCAGATGGCTGGGGCCACTGTCAACGCCCACCACACCGGCGCAACGCGACAATGGCAGCAACATCTGATCCAGGGTGAGACGGGGCCACACCACCGCCCCGGGCAGCGATTGCGCGAGCACTTCGCTGCGCGCCAATTCAGCATCGTTGCCATGCAGCAGCGCCACCGAATGCCCCTGTGCCAGCAGCCGTTGGCCCAGTGCCACCCAATGCTCCAGCGGCCAGAGCTTGTCGTCTCGCGACGTGCCATGCACCAGGGCCACCGAACCGGGCGGCACGACCATCTCGGGTACGTCGGAGACCTGAGACCCTGTGCGGTTGACCCGCAGACCAAAATCCAGATGGGCCGGCACCTCATAGCCCATCGACTGCGCGACCAGCAAGCGACCGCGCTCACACGCGTGGCTGTGCCAGGGCTGCTGGTGGGTCACATCAGCCACCCAGCGTGTCGGCGCCTCGTACGCTGACCCCTCGGTACGCTGCGCCATGGCATGGCGTTGCCCTGTGGGGGTCAGCCGCGCCATGAACGACACCAGCGCCGACTTGGTCAAGCCCTGGAGATCGATCACGGCGTCGTAATCCTGTGCCTGCAAATCACGCTTGAACTCGGACCACTCGCGACGGGTTTGGGCTGCCAGCGGTGCACGCCGCCAACGTCGCAAATCGCACGGGATCACACGCTGCACGGCCTCACAGGCCTGGACCAGGGGAGCGAATCCGCGCTCCACCACCCAGTCAATCTGGACATCAGGCAGGCTGCGCCAGGCATCCATCGCGGCTGGCAGGGTGTGCACCACATCCCCCAACGACGACAGCTTGACAAAGAGCACTCTCAATGAGCGGACTCCTGCAGCGAGGCACCTGGTTTCACTTGTTGCAACAACGCCAGCATGTCGTGGCGGATACGCTCCAGCGCCGACTCGGTCTGTCCTTCAAAACGAAGCACCAGCACGGGCGTGGTGTTGGACGCGCGAATGAGACCAAAGCCGTCGTCCCAGTCAATGCGCACCCCATCAATGTCGGACAGCGTGGGGTGGTGCCCCGGAGCTGGCAACCCTCCGTGGCGTACGCGCTCGAGCAAGTCGGCCGTCAGTCGATGCGGCTCGCCTTCTTCGCACAGCACATTCAGTTCCGGGGTGGAGTGACTGGTGGGCAGAGCCTTGAGCACTGCGTTGGCGTCCGGGCTGCGGCTGACGATTTCCAGCAAGCGCGCACCCGCATAGCTGCCGTCATCAAAACCGTACCAGCGCTCCTTGAAAAAAATATGCCCGCTCATCTCGCCGCCCAGCGGTGACTCGAGTTCTTTCATGCGTGCCTTGATGAGCGAGTGACCGGTCTTGAACATCACGGCCCGCCCTCCAGCGGCCGCGATGGCAGGCGCGAGGCGCTGCGAGCATTTCACGTCGAACACGATGGCCCCACCGGGTACACGCTTCAAGACATCCAGGGCGAAGAGTTGCATCTGTCGGTCTGGGTAGATGGTTTCACCGTCTCGGGTGACGATGCCCAAGCGATCCCCATCGCCATCAAAGGCCAGGCCGAGTTCGGCGTCGTGCTGCTGGAGCGCGGCCATCAGGTCGCGCAGGTTTTCCGGCTTGCTGGGGTCCGGATGGTGGTTGGGAAACTCACCATCCACCTCGCTGAACAATTCGATCACCTCGCAGCCCAGGGCACGGAACAAGCCTGGGGCCGAGGCGCCCGCCACGCCGTTGCCACAATCCACCACGATGCGCAGCGGACGCGCGAGACGCACATCTCCCACGATGCGATCGCGGTAGGTTTCATCGACACGCGCCGGGGTGACACTGCCTCCATCGCGCAACACCCAGCCCTCGCGCTCGATGCGCTGGCGCAGTCCCTGGATCTCGTCGCCATAAATAGCCCGGCCGCCCAACACCATCTTGAAGCCGTTGTAGTCGCGTGGGTTGTGGCTGCCCGTGATCTGAATGCCGCTCTTGCACAGGGTGTGGGCAGCAAAGTACAGCATGGGCGTGGTGACCAGGCCCAGATCCAAGACCTTGATTCCTACCGAGACCAGTCCGCTGATCAGGGCAGCGCTGAGTTCGGGGCCGCTCAAGCGACCATCACGCCCCACCGCCACCACCGTTTCGCCACAGGTCAGCGCATGCGCCCCAAAGGCGCGCCCCAACGCCTGGGCCACGTCCGCATTGAGGGTGCTGGGCACAATGCCCCGGATGTCATACGCCTTGAAAATGGAGGAGTGAACTTGCATGGGGTCGATTGTAGATTCGCGGGATCGGGCTATCATGGTCCAACCTCGCCACCAGCCTAGCACCTCACCCGTTTGCACGCGCCATGTCTGACATCCTGCATACCCTCAAGACCCCCCTGGGCCCCATGTTGCTGAGCGCCAGTCCTGACGGCCTGTGTGGCGCGTGGTTTGTCGGCCAGCGCCATTTTCCGGACTTGCAGCCGCCTGCGATACGTACAGAGCCCCCTACGCATCGCTTACTCTCACACGCTTGCGCGCAACTGGAAGACTACTTTGCGGGCCGGCGTCAACACTTCGACCTGCCGCTGGACCTGAGTCGTGGCACGTCGTTTCAACAACAGGTCTGGACAGCGCTGCTGCACATCGGCTGGGGCGAAACCACCCGTTACGGCGAACTGGCGCAGCAACTCGGTCGACCCCAGGCGTCTCGGGCCGTGGGCATGGCGGTGGGGCGCAACCCGCTCAGCATCATCGTGCCCTGTCACCGGGTCCTGGGAGCCCAGGGCTCACTCACCGGCTACGCGGGTGGCCTGGATCGCAAGCAGGACCTGCTGCAACGCGAAGGCGTGCTCTGAGCCTTCAAGCCAGCATCTGCGCGGCCAGCGAGTGCAATCGATGCCCCGGTTGCGTCAGGGCTTCCACGATGCTGAAGTGGTTCAAACCTGCCAGGTCCTCGCACACGGGCACACGGGTCTGTCCCCAGGCCTGTTGAATGAGGTGGTTGTGGCGGATGAATTCGGGGCTCTCCTCGGCACCCGCCACCGTGAACAAACGTCCCTGTGAAGGCGCAGGCAGGTAAGCCGGACTGGCACGCCGTGCATCCTCGGGCGTGAGCCGCAGCGACGATTGCAAGAACGGCGTGGCGAGCAGCGAATCCAGTTCATACAAGGCCGAGATGGACAACACCTGTTGCACCAGATAGGCGGGCAGATCGCGACCCACTTGCTGCCAGTCACACGCCATCAGCATGCTGGCGAGATGCCCGCCTGCCGAGTGCCCCAACACCCGGATGCGTGACGGGTCGCCGCCCAATTCACGGGCATGACGCCAGGTCCAGGCCACCGCCTGCACCATTTGCATCACGATCTCCGGAATCGTGACTGCGGGGCACAGGTCGTAATTGGGCACCACCACGGCAGCGCCCAGTTCGTGCAAGGCAGGGGCCACGAAGGAGTGATCCGCCTTGTCCAGCGAACGCCAGTAACCGCCATGGATGAACACCACCACCGGGGCGTTGGACGCGCGGGCCGGGAAGATGTCCAGGGTCTCCATCGCCCCAGGGCCATACGCCACATCGAGTTCACAGCGCAGGCTAGCACGCGCCGCACGCGAGCGGCTGTCCCAACGGGCAAAGTAATCGGCATGATCCGGCACCAAGGCCCGGTTGTTGTACATGCGGTCG
>RFTK01000083.1 GCA_009923505.1 Betaproteobacteria bacterium | reverse complement strand
GCAAAGGTAAGAGCCCAAGAAAAAATATTTCTCAAAAACAGCGGCGTCAGGGTTGTGTCAGACCTGATTCACCCTCTTGACAAATCAACGAAATTCTTAATGTCACCCGCCGTGGTTGCCAGTTTGAATCAATTCCTTGAGCTTGTGACTGGCATGAAACGTCACCACCCGCCGCGCCTCGATAGGGATGGTCTCGCCGGTGCGCGGATTGCGACCCGGGCGCGGCGCTTTGGTACGAATTTGAAAATTGCCAAAGCCCGAGATCTTCACATCCTCACCCTCGACCAAACGCTGCGCGATCAGATCAAAGAAGGCGTCGATCATGTCTTTCGATTCGCGCTTGTTCAAACCGATTTGCTCAAACAGCATGTCTGCCAACTGAGCCTTGGTAAGTGCAGGCGTTTCAAGAGATTCCAGAACCAGTTCCATCGTTGTCTCCTCAACCACGCAAACGGGCTTGCAGGTCCGTTTGCAATTGTTGCACCACGGCGCCCACGGCCGCTTCAATCTGCATTTCTGTCAGGGTGGCTTCCTCACTGTTGAGCGTGAGGCGAACCGCCAGACTTTTCTCGCGCACAGGCTGACCCGCTTGAGGGGCAGGACGGTAAACATCAAACAGCAGGGCGTCGCGCAGCAGACCTTGAGTCGGGGCACGCCAGATGGCTTGCATCAGGGCGGCATGGGTGACCTGCTCATCCACCCACACGGCCAGATCACGCTCCACCGCCTGGTGACGTGCCACGCCGGTGAAGGACGGCACGGCACGCTGCAACACGGCCGACATCTCCAGCTCGAACATCACCGGTGCATGCGCAAGATCCCAGGCCTGGCGCCAACGGGGGTGCAACTCGCCGATGAAGCCAATGGCCACCTCGCCCAGCCACACGCGGGCACAGCGCCCGGGGTGTAAAGCCGGATGCTCGGCGGGTTCGCAGCGCAACACCGCTGGGGCCATCAAGGCCTCAACGTCTGCCTTGACATCGTAAAAATCCACCAGACGCTCCGGCAAGCCCCATTGCGCCGGTTGCACCGGTCCATACGCCATGCCCGCCACGCGCAGGGGTTGGTGAAAACCTGCCACCGTGGTGTCACTCCCCTGCACCGAGGAGTCCTTGAGGAACACGCGTCCGACTTCAAACACGCGCACACGGCTGGCCTTGCGATCGGTGTTGAACTTGACCACTTGCAGCAAGTTCCCAAGCAAGGAAGAGCGCATGACACTCATCTGGCTGGCAATCGGGTTGAGCAGGCGAATGGGGTCGGTGTTACCGGCCAAATCCCGCTCCCAGCTGTCTTCCACGAAGCTGTAATTGATAGTCTCCTGGTATCCCAACGCGGCGATCTGACGGCGCACGGCGTAAGGGCCACGGCGCGACTCCAGACGCACGCAGGGCTCGATGGGGGCCAGGGGTGGCGTGGTGGGCAGGTGGTCATACCCCACCATGCGCGCGACTTCCTCGATCAGATCTTCCTCGATCTGCAAATCAAATCGATACGAGGGGGGCGACACGGTGAGGGTGCCCGGCCCTTCACTCACCGGCAGCCCCAGGCCACGCAGGGCATCGGCCATGCGTTGCTGGGTGAGGGGCATGCCGATCACCTTGACAGCACGCTCGACACGCAAGGTCACAGGCTGACGCACGGGCATCTTGACCTGCTGGTCGTCGATGGGGCCAATCGCCGTGTCAGGCGTGCCACAAATATCCAGCACGAGTTGCGTGATGCGCTCAATGTGCTCGACGGTGAGTTGCGGGTCCACGCCACGCTCGAAGCGGTGACCGGCATCGGTGGAGAAGTTGAATCGACGCGAGCGACCGGCGACCGACTCGGGCCACCAGAAAGCTGCTTCGATGTAGATGTTGCGGGTGGTATCGGACACGGCGGTGGCCTGACCGCCCATGATGCCGGCGAGCGACTCCACTTGACGGTCATCGGCAATGACGCCCACCTTGTCGTCGATGGTGATGGTGTTGCCGTTGAGGAGTTCCAGCGTTTCCCCCGCCCGACCCCAGCGCACCTGCAAGGCCCCGTGAATGGCGTCGAGATCAAAGATGTGAGAGGGGCGTCCAAACTCGAACATCACGTAGTTGGAGATGTCCACCAGCGGACTCACACTGCGCTGGCCGCATCGGGCCAGGCGCTCTGCCATCCACGCCGGCGTTTGCGCAGCCGTGTTCACGCCACGCACAACGCGGCCACTGAAGCGTCCGCACAGGTCAGGGGCCAACACCTTCACCGGTAACACATCGGTCAACGTGGGCTTGATCGATGCGATAGCGGGTGTCATGAGCGGCGTGCCCGTGAGTGCCGACACTTCGCGTGCGATGCCATACACACTCAGGCAATGTGCGAGGTTGGGCGTGAGCTTCAACGTGAACAGCGTGTCGTCCAGGCGCAGGTGTTCTCGGATGTCCTGCCCCACCGGCGCATCGGCGGCCAACTCCAGCAGCCCCCCATGGTCCTCATCGAGCTGCAATTCGCGCGAGGAGCACAGCATGCCCTGACTTTCCACACCGCGCAGTTTGCCCAACTTGATGCTGAAGGGTTTGCCGTCTTCTCCGGGTGGCAGAACGGCGCCCACCAGGGCGCAAGGCACCTTGATGCCCACTCGAGCGTTGGGGGCGCCGCACACGATGTTGAGCGGCGAGGCTTGCCCCACATTCACCTGGCACACGCGCAGTCGATCAGCGTTGGGATGCTGCACCGCCTCCATGATTTCACCCACCACCACCTGGCTGAAAGGGGGTGCAACCGGACGCAACTCTTCCACCTCGAGACCGGCCATGGTCAGGGTATCGGCGAGTTGCAGGGTGCTCAGGGGTGGGTTGCAGAATTCGCGCAGCCAGGATTCAGGAAATTGCATGGAAATTCTCGTGGCTCATGACTTACTGGAACTGGCGCAAGAAACGGACGTCGCCGTCGAAAAACAAGCGCAAGTCGTTCACGCCGTAGCGCAACATGGTCAGGCGGTCGGGGCCCATGCCAAAGGCAAAGCCAATGAAACGCTCGGGATCCAGGCCCATGTTGCGCACCACATTGGGGTGCACTTGACCCGAACCGGCCACCTCCAGCCAGCGACCGGCCAGAGGCCCGGTGGCAAACTGAATATCGATTTCGGCACTGGGCTCGGTGAAAGGGAAAAAACTGGGACGAAAGCGCAGCACCAGGTCTGCACTTTCAAAGAAGGTTCGGCAAAAATCGGTGAACACCACCTTCAAGTCCTTGAAGCTGACGTTCTCGCCAATCCACAGGCCTTCACACTGGTGGAACATGGGCGAGTGCGTGGCGTCGCTGTCCACCCGGTAGGTGCGCCCTGGGGCGATGACGCGAATTTCGGGCATCCCTTGCCCGGCATCGAGTTGCTGGCGATAGCGCTTGACGTGTTGCACCGCATGCCGGATCTGCATGGGGCTGGTGTGGGTGCGCAGCAGGTGCCCCCCTTCCACATAGAAGGTGTCGTGCATGGATCGAGCAGGATGGTCTTCGGGCGTGTTGAGCGCGGTGAAGTTGAACCAGTCGGTTTCAATCTCGGGGCCATCGGCCACTTCAAAGCCCATGGAGCCAAAGATACCCTCGATGCGCTCGAGCGTGAGGCTCACCGGGTGCAGGCCGCCAGCGGCATCGGCACGCCCTGGCAACGTGACATCCAACGCCTCGGCCTTGAGTTGCGCTTGGAGCTCAGCATCGGCCAATGCCTGTCGGCGCTGGTTGAGCGCAGCCTCAATGGCCTGCTTGGCCTGGTTGATGACGGCACCACGGGATTTTTTCTCTTCCACGCTCAGGGTCGACAAGCCCTTCATGAGTTCGGTGATGCGACCTGACTTGCCCAGGAACTGGGCCTTGGCATTTTCCAGGTCAGCGGGCGTGGCACTTTGGGCAAACAGGGCCTGTGCACTGGCCACCAGGGAATCGAGCTCGTTCATGCGATTCGGAAGTGAAGGAGTGAAATGACAAAGGGATTGAGGCCTTGCAGGCTTCAATCCCTTGTGTCGGGTCGGTCTGCCCCACGGGGCAGGACCACGGGGATCAAGCGGCCAGCTTGGCTTTGACTTGTTCCACGATGCTGCCAAAGGCAGCCTTGTCGTGCACGGCCAGATCGGCCAGCACTTTGCGGTCGATGGCGATCTCCGCCTTCTTCAGACCGTTGGCGAACTGGCTGTAGGTCAGACCGCACTCACGGGCTGCGGCGTTGATACGGGCAATCCACAACTGGCGGAACACGCGCTTCTTGGCACGGCGGTCACGGTAGGCATATTGCCCAGCCTTCATCACCGCTTCTTTGGCGATGCGGAAGACGTTGCCGCGGCGGCCGCGGAAGCCTTTGGCCAAGGCTAGAACTTTTTTGTGGCGGGCGCGAGCGGTGACTCCACGTTTGACGCGAGGCATAGTGTTTCTCCTTGTTCGTCAGAAATTACAGGCCAGCCATGGGCAGCATTTGCGCCATGTGACCCATGTTGGTCTCATGAACGGCAACCGCTCCACGCAGGTGACGCTTGTTTTTGGTGGTCTTCTTGGTCAGGATGTGACGCTTGAAGGCTTGGCCGCGCTTGACGGACCCACCGGGACGAACGCGAAAACGCTTTTTCGCGCTGCTCTTGGTTTTCATTTTGGGCATTGAATGCTCCTAATTGTGCTCGTGAGGCGCCGCGATCCCATCGCGGACTTGTTGGCCCCGAGCCACTTGTTGTTGCGTCGCCTTGTCAGACAGATGCGGCAGGTGCTGCGTCTGCTGCGGGTTTGGCGGCGCCACCCGATTTCTTGCGGCCCGGCGCGATCATCATGATCATTTGCCGACCCTCCAGTTTGGGGAACTGCTCGACAACGATCAGATCCGCCAATTCATCTCGCAGGCGCTGCAACAGCGCCAGGCCGATTTCCTGGTGCGTGATCTCGCGGCCGCGAAAGCGAAGCGTGATCTTGCACTTGTCACCATCTTCAAGAAAGCGCTTGATATTGCGCACCTTGATGTTGTAGTCACCGTCATCGGTACCGGGTCGGAATTTGATTTCCTTGACCTCGATGACCTTTTGCTTGGACTTGGCTTCCGCCGCCTTTTTCTGCTCGATGTATTTGAACTTGCCGTAATCGACCAGACGACACACCGGAGGTGAGGCGGTGGCGGCGATTTCAACCAGATCAACGTCCAGATCTCCGGCCATGCGCAGAGCTTCTGCGAGGCTCACGATGCCAATTGGCTCGTTGTCAGGACCCGTCAAGCGGACTTCCGGGGCCATGATTTCCCGGTTCAGGCGATGTTTGCGTTCCTCGCGTTGGCGACGGTCGCGAAATTCAGTAGCGATGGTGACTATCCTTCAAAAATCGAAGCCGCTTCAAAAGCGGCAACACTTCACCGACACGTTGGAACACGCATCCCAGCGGCTTTTTCTAGATGGAATCAGCTCTTGAGGGCGATGTCCGAGGCGATCCGGTCACGGAACGCTTCAAGGGACATCACACCAAGGTCTTGGTTACCTCGGGCGCGCACCGCGACGGCACCAGCAGCCCTTTCCTTGTCGCCGACGACAAGGATGTAAGGGCGCTTTTGCATCGAATGCTCGCGTATTTTATACGTGATTTTCTCGTTTCGCAGGTCCAGGTCCACCCTAAACCCTTGATTTTTCAGCATTTGTGCGACATCGCGGGCGTAATCGGCCTGGGCATCGGTGATATTGAGCACCGAGACCTGCACCGGCGCGAGCCAGACCGGCAGCGCGCCGGCATGCTGTTCGATCAGAATGCCGATGAAGCGCTCCAGGCTCCCCACGATGGCCCGGTGCAGCATGATGGGGCGCTGACGCGAGCCGTCTTCGGCCACATACTCGGCGTCCAGGCGCTCAGGCATGTTGGGGTCGACCTGGATGGTGCCGCACTGCCAGGGCCGCCCGAGGGCGTCCTTCAGGGTGTACTCGATCTTGGGGCCGTAGAAGGCGCCCTCACCCGGCAAATACTCGAAGTCGCAACCCGAGGCGCGAAGACCTTCGGCCAGGGCATTTTCAGCACGGTCCCAACTCTCCTCGGAGCCAATGCGCTTCTCCGGGCGAGTCGACAGTTTGTAAAGGATGTCGGTGAAACCGAAGTCTTTGTAAACCTTTTGTAGCAAAGTGGTGAAGGCCTTGACCTCGGTTTGAATCTGGTCTTCCGTACAGAAGATGTGTCCATCGTCCTGCGTGAAGGCACGCACTCGCATGATGCCGTGCAGGCCACCGGTGGGTTCGTTGCGGTGACATTGGCCGAATTCGCCAAAGCGCAAGGGCAAATCGCGATAGCTCTTGATGCCGTGCTTGTAGATCAGGATATGACCAGGGCAGTTCATCGGCTTGAGGGCGTAGTCGCGCTTTTCCGATTCGGTCACGAACATGTTTTCGCGGTACTTGTCCCAGTGACCGGTTTTTTCCCACAAACCCTGGTCGAGGATTTGCGGGCCTTTGACCTCCAGGTATCCGTTGTCGCGATACACGCGGCGCATGTACTGCTCGACCTCCTGCCAGAGCACCCAGCCCTGGGGATGCCAGAACACGGTGCCCGGCGAGTGCTCGTCGATGTGGAACAGGTCGAGTTCACGGCCGAGTTTGCGGTGGTCGCGCTTCTCGGCTTCTTCCAGCATGGTGAGGTACTGCTGCAAGTCTTCCTTGCTGGCCCAGGCCGTGCCGTAGACGCGCTGCAGCATTTCGTTGCGGTGGTCGCCACGCCAGTAGGCTCCAGCCACCTTCATCAATTTGAAATGCTTGAGCTTGCCGGTGCTGGGCACGTGCGGGCCGCGGCACAGGTCGGTGAATGCACCCTCGGCGTACAGCGACACGTCTTCACCCGCAGGAATGCTGCCAATGATTTCGGCCTTGTAATGCTCGCCCAGGCCCTTGAAGTACTGCACCGCCTCATCACGCGGCATGACTGTGCGCACAACGGGTTCGTCCTTGGCGGCGAGTTGCGTCATGCGCTTTTCAATTGCAGCCAAATCGTCCGGGGTGAAAGGACGGCTGTAGGCGAAGTCGTAATAAAAGCCGTGTTCGATGACGGGGCCGATGGTGACCTGCGCCTCGGGGAACAACTCTTTCACCGCATAGGCCAGCAAGTGTGCGGTGGAGTGACGAATCATCTCCAGACCGTCGGCATCCTTGGCCGTGATGATGGACAGACGTGCATCGCCTGTGATGGTGTGCGAGGTGTCCACCAACTGCCCCTCGACTCGACCACCCAAAGCAGCTTTGGCGAGTCCGGCACCGATCGAAGCGGCCACCTCGGCCACGGTCACCGGGCCAGGGAACTGTCGTTGAGAACCATCGGGTAGCGTGATGTTGAGCATGGGTGTTGTCAGGACAATAAAAAAGCGCGTTGGAGACCGCGCTCGTTCAGCAGGGATCAGACAGGCGCGACGCGCAGGCTATCAAAGGCTGATGGGGGTGTTCAGTGTCGTTCGCCGTGTCTTCACCGGACCCGCTAGCCTTCTCGCCTGCAGGAGCTAACCCCCTACATTGTCTGTAATTTTCGCACAATCGGAGGGTGGCTGGTCAGCGCTTGGCCGGCTGGAATATCAGCGCAAACTCCGGAATGTAGGTGGTCAGGAACAACACCACCAGCATCACCCCAATCTGAGGCCAGATGGCTTTAGAGAGTTTGCCCAGGGAGACCCCCGAAATGGCCATGCCGACAAACAAACAATAACCAATCGGAGGCGCCGCCATGCCAATGGATACGTTGGTCACGATGATGGCACCAAAGTGGATCGGGTCCAATCCAAACTTGTTGGCTATCGCTATCAGCATCGGCCCCAGGATGACCATGATGGCGATTTCATCCATCACGGCGGCCAGCAGGAAGAAGGCGATGTTCAGTCCCGCCAAGGCCATCCACTTCTCTTTGACCTGCTCAGAGAGCCAGGTTGCGAACTGAACCGCAATTTGCTCCTGGGCAATGAGCACGCCAAATGCCGTCGAGACGGCGATGATGGCAATGACCAATCCACTGGTTCGGGCTGCGGCCAGCAACATCCGTGGAAGGTCCCGCCATGCCAACTGGCGCTCGATGAAGAGCCCCACCAACAAGGCATACACACAACTCACGGCAGCCGCCTCGGTGGGGGTGAAGGCGCCTCCGTAAATGCCGCCCAACACAACGACGGGCGACAGCAGGGCCCATTTACCGCGAGTGATGGCCTGGACCATGTCCTGCGGGGTCGCCTTGTCCATGCGGGGCACGTTGTGTCGCTTGGCGTGGAAGTAGCACACGATCAGCAGCCCCAGCGCAATGGCCAGTCCGGGGACGATGCCAGACAAAAATAGACGGCCGATGGATTGTTCGGCCACGATGCCCCAGATGACAAAAGCAATGGAGGGAGGAATCAATGGGCCCAGCACGCCAGCGCTGACGGCAATCGAGGTTGCAAAGGCTTTGTCATACCCTTGTCTGACCATGGCGGGTATCAGGATGGCGCCGATGGCCGCTGTGGTGGCGGGGGCCGAGCCGGAGATGGCAGAAAAGATCAACCCTGGGCCAAAAACGCCGGCTCCATGTCCACCACCACCAAAAACAGCGCACTGGCAGCAGCAATCGCGATCGCAAACGGGAAACCCACGATGACCAGCAAGGCGAACCCTGCGGTCAAGATGAGGGCGCCGGTGCTCATGCAGACACCTTCTCAGCGCCATCGGTAGCCGGGGTGCCGCGCCAGGCACGCTCCAACGCGAACACGGTCATCAGAACTCCGGCCACTGGCGCGAGTGCATGCAGGCACTCAATCGGGTACTGGATGGCCGCCGAGGTGGCACCGCGCGTCATGTCCACATAACGCCACCCTGCCACAGCCAGATAAGCACCCAACAAGGCGGTGGCCACGTCGATGCCGCGCTCAGACCACAAACGCGCCGAGGCAGACAAGCGATCCAACAGCAAATCCATGCGCACATGAAAACCCTCGCGAACCCCCAGCGCCAGCCCCCCCAAGGCACACCAGGCGAACATGAGAATCGCCAGTTCCTCGCTCCAAGAAGGCGTTTGCGCAAACACATAACGCATGACCACCTGCAAGGCAATGCAAAACAGCATGACCGCCATGGCAGCAATCAGGCTGGCGCGAAGTATCCAGGCCAGGCCAGTCAGAGCCCGAACACACACGTTGGGTAGCGCAGGCAAGGCGTTGTGGGGGAAATTAGTCATGTCCGGTTAGTGTGCACATCAACAACCTCTGTAAGCGGTCCCGCGGGCGACCTTGCTTGACGCAGAAACGCTCGCACCTAGGGATTACCCTGGACTGACATCCGCGTGCTAGCTACTTGCCGGGATTTCAGCCACGATGAGCGCCTCAGGTGAAGACATTGTCTCACCCCCACTTCACTTTTAGGAGACCTGCATGACCCCACATTTTGGTAAACGGATGACCAGCCTGGTTCTGGGTGTTTCGCTACTTCTCGGCAGCGGCATGGCCATGGCACAAGCCAAAACCATCATCAAATTGGGCTGGACCAGTTCCGCCGGTGACACCGACCCCTATGCGGTTGGAGCGCGCGAGTTCAAGAAAGCGGTGGAAGCCAACTCGCAGGGCCGCATCGAGGTCCAACTGTTTCCCAACCGGCAACTCGGCGATGAAAAACCCATGCTGGAAGGCATGCGCCTGGGCACTGTGGATGCGGGCGTCATCACCAATGCGGTGATTGCCCAGATCGAACCGGCATTCCAGGTCAATGACTTGCCGTTTCTCTACGAGAGTGAAGCACAAGCCCAGGCTGTTTTAGATGGTCCGGTTGGCAAAAAGATGGCGGCCAAACTCGACGCCAAGGGTATCAAGCTGCTGGGATTCATGGAAGGCGGTTTTCGCAACATGATCAACAATGTGCGACCGGTGCTCAAGCCCGACGATGTCAAGGGCGTCAAATACCGTGTCATGCAAAACCCGGTCTTCATTGGCATGTTCTCGTCCATGGGCGGTAACGCAGTCCCCATGGCCTGGGGCGAAACATTCACTGCCGTTCAGCAAGGCACCATCGACGGCCTGGAAATTCCCCTGGCCGTGATCGACCAGAACAAATACTTTGAAGTGACCAAATACCTCTCTCTCACCAACCACACCTACTCAGCGATACCGCTGCTGATTTCAAAGCGCACTTTTGATCGCATGCCGGAGGATTTGAAAAAAGCCGTGGTGGATGCCGGGGTGGCAGCCACCAAAGCACAGCGCACCGTGTCCGAACAGGTGAATGCCTCGTTGGTCAAATCCTTGGAGAGCAAGGGGATGAAAGTCAACCGAATCGCCGATGCCGCGGCATTCCGAAAATCGCTGGAAGGGGTGTATGACAAGGTGCGCACCACCACGGATGCCGAGATCATGCAAGAAGCCATGGCTGCCGTGCAACAACGCAAATAATCCACCGACCACTCCCCTCCTCATTTATGACATCACGAAACTCTCCGGGCGCCTGCACCATTCGGCGCGCCCCGCGTGATTTGCGCTGGCCGGGTGACCGGCACGTTGCGGTCGTGTTCAACGTCGCCTATGAGGCCTGGTCGGATGGGAACGCATCCGGTATTGGTCCCATGGGCAATCCCTTGCCCGCCGGGGTGTTCGACACCAATGCAGACTCGTATGGACGTTACGGCGCACAGGCGGGTATTCGCCGGTTGATGGACATTCTTCACCGCGCTGGCGTCCCTGCGAATGTGTTCACCTCGGGCGTCCTGGCCGAGCGCGACCCCGAACAGGTCCGTGCCATCGCCCAGGCCGGGCATGAAATCGTGGCCCATGGGTACGCCCAGGATCTGATCCCCGCCAAACTGTCGGCAGCAGACGATGAGCGATACACGCGCTTGACCACCGACTTACTCACCCGGGTCACCGGACAGGCTCCCTCTGGCTGGATCAGTCCGAGAGCCACCGCAAGTCACAGTACCTTTGAGCGATTGGTGGAGCTGGGCTACCGCTGGCAAGGTGATGCCTTGGATGAGGACCTTCCTTATGTGCAGGAGTTCGACCAGGGATCCCTGGTTGCCGTTCCCTTGAGCATTGAGATCAACGACTTGTCACATTCGATGCGATTTGGACGCACACCGCGCCAATTTGTGGAAGTGTTTGACGAGGCACTGAGCCACATGCTGGCCAATACCCATGATGCGGTGATCCTCGATGTGCTGGTGCATGCGCACTGCTACGGCCGACCCGCCTGCTCGTGGGCGTACGCCGAAATTGCCGAGCGTTGTGCTGGGCGGCAGGACATTTGGGTGACGACCCGCGGCCGCATCGCCGAGCATGTCTTGAGTCGACTCTAATTCATTTCAAACCAACAGGCCCTGCTTGCAGGAGGGAATCTCATGCGACTGACTGACCAGGTTCACGGCGTCTACCCTATCGCCCCCACCGCATTTCTTGAGGACGGCAGCATTGACACCGCGTCCATGGACCGACTCACCGATTTTTACGTCTCCTGCGGTGCCACCGGCGTCACGGTGCTGGGCCAGTTAGGCGAAGCGCCCAAACTCTCCCTGGAAGAAAGCGTGGCCATCACCCGTGCGATGACTGCCCGTGCCTCGGGGCTGCCCATCATTGCCGGCGTATCCTCCCCCGGCTTTGCCAGCATGCGCATTCTGGCCCAGGAGGTCATGGCCGCAGGTGCCGCAGGCGTGATGATTGCACCTCCCAATACTTTGCGCACCGATGACCAGATCGTCACGTACTACCAACAGGCCAGTGATGCCATCGGCACCGACATCCCCATCGTGTTGCAGGACTACCCGCTCACCTTCTCGGTGCAGATGACGCCTGGTGTCATCCGTCGCATGGTCCAGGAGATCCCCGCCATCGTGATGCTCAAGCACGAGGATTGGCCAGGATTGGAAAAAATCTCCACGCTGCGTCAATTCGAAAAGAAAGGCGAGATGCGCCACATCGCGATCCTGTGCGGTAACGGTGGCTTGTTTCTCGATTACGAGATGTCACGCGGTGCCGATGGGGCCAACACCGGCTATGCGTTTCCGGACATGCTGTGCGATGTGGT
Source organism: Betaproteobacteria bacterium (assembly GCA_009923505.1). Lineage (GTDB taxonomy): Bacteria > Pseudomonadota > Gammaproteobacteria > Burkholderiales > Burkholderiaceae_C > Limnohabitans. The sequence continues at coordinate 2,539 of RFTK01000083.1, read as the reverse complement.
GCGTCTGAGTCGCGCCGGCGAGACGGAAGCCGCGCATGACTTGTTCGATGCCCACTTGCCCCTGCTTCGTTATGAGCAGCAACCCGGCGTGGGCCTGGCGGTGCGCAAGTACATCATGCACCGCCGGGGTCTGCTGACCAGTGATGCACAGCGCAAGCCCGGTGCCAAGATGAGTGCACACACCATGAAAGAGGTGGAGCACCTGCTTGCTCGTCTGGCCCGCAAGGACCCGCGGGCTCGTCTGGGCTGAGCGATTAACGTGCCCGGCGACCCACGCCTCGCACCAAAACAAAGGGCCGCAAATGCGGCCCTTTGCTTGAGCAGGATCTGACGATCAGCTCAGGTGCTTGCCGATCAAGCCAGCCAGTTCGAACATCGTGACCTGGTTCTTGCCGAACACGGCCTTGAGCTTGTCGTCAGCGTTGATGTTGCGCTTGTTGACTTTGTCCTGCAGGCCGTGCTTCTTGATGTACGTCCACAGCTTGCTGACCACTTCGGTACGCGGCACAGCGGCGTTGCCAATCACGGCGGCCAGTGCAGCGCTGGGGGTCAATGCCTTCATGAAGGCAGCGTTGGGGGTGCGCTTCTTGGCGGGAGCCTTCTTCGCAGCGGGCTTCTTGGCAGCAGCCTTTTTCGCCGGTGCGGCCTTCTTGGCGGCGGGCTTCTTGGCAGCGGCTTTCTTGGCCGGTGCGGCCTTCTTCGCTACGGGTTTCTTGGCTGCGGCTTTTTTAGCCGGAGCTTTTTTTGCGGCGGCTTTTTTAGCCGGTGCTTTCTTTGCAGTTGCCATGATTCAAAGTCCTTCTAGAAGAGGTTAGTTGTCGCTGGAGGAATCTGCAGATCCTTCAGCACCCCGGATGCTATCGGGAAAAAATCGCATTTCCAAGGGGAAAAGCACTTTTTTCACTCGAGATGTTGTTTTTTTCAGAGGGAGAACCCGTCCTTGTGGCGAAATTTGCGGGAATTTTCGCCTCAAGCGCCTTTCGGTCGTGTCCAACTGGACACGACAATACCTGCCAACGTGAGGCCCAAGGCCAGCCATTGCAGACGCGACGGCACCTCGCCCAGCAACCAGGCCACCGTGCATGCGGCCAGAGGCAGCATGGCCGTGAACACGCCTGCCTGGCTGGCCGGCACACGCTGTAAGCCTGTCATCCACAACCAGACCGTGCCCACGCTAGCCGCCAGGGCGTAAAACAACAATGCACTCCATTGACCGAGATGCAAAGCAGCAGGATGGAAGACTTGCAAGGCGGTCCATGCCAGAGGGGTCATCAACACCCACCCCCACAAGTTGATCAGCGCGGTGATTCGACGCGGGCTCAGGGTGCGGGTGAGTCGTTTGCCAATCACGGCGTAGCTGGCTTCGCACACCACAGCCGCCAGAATCAACCCATTGCCCAGCGCGCTGTCGGGCCATGCGGCGGCCGCCTTGTGCGATGGGGCAGCTCTACCTTCGGCACCCAGCAACGCCATGCCACTGACCGCCAGTGCAATACCCACCCAGGTTCGTCCAGCCACCTGCTCTCCCAGCCACCACCGGCTCAGCAAGGCCACGGCCATGGGCGTGAACGACAGAATCACACCGGCCGATACCGCCGAGGTGCGTTGCACACCCGCCAACATGCACAGGGAAAACAGCACATTGCCCAGCAAGGACTCGAGAAATAACCAGCCGTGCAGTGCGGGTGTGAGCGGCGGCTCATCGGGGGGCTTTCGCAACCAGTGCGGCATGACCATTGCGCCAATGGTGAAGCGACACCAGGCGAGCACCGTCACGCCCATCACAGCCACGAGCTGTTGCGCCAAGCTGACGTAACTGCCCACCAGCGCCATGCTTGCGGCCAGGCACGCGTAGTGCAAAACCAATGGCCGGTGTGACAATGTGGAGGAAGAGTTCATGAGAGATGACCAGGACCGCATCATGCAGCAAACCGAGATGACGCGTGTATTTGTCTATGGCACGCTGCGCCGTGGGGGTCGCAACGATATCCAGCGCTACCAGCCCCTGCCGCGCTTTGTCACGAACGCCCGTATACGCGGCCGTCTCTACCACCTCGGCCGTTACCCCGGACTGGCCTTGGGACAAGGCGACTGGGTGCAGGGCGAGGTCTACGAGGTTGCGCCGTCGGTGTTGGTGCAACTCGATCATCTGGAAGGCCTCTTACCTCAGCCGACCGGCGAGTACCACCGTCGCTCGGTGAGGGTGGACACACCCTCCGGCCCCCTGCAATGCCTGCTCTACGAGATTGACCCTTCACGCATTCAGGGACACGCGCTGATCGAGCACGGCGACTGGCTGCAAGCGTGTCCACCCCCCGGTTGAAACGGGTCTGCGTGGCCCGACGACCCACTCCTCATCAGGGGCACCCAGACGCCCCGAGCCCTGCCTGGAATCCACGCACAGAACGATTTTCACGAGGGCGAATTATTTTTCTTATTGTGAAAAATTGAATTGTTGCGACGCAATATTTTTTCTTGATATGAGAAATAGAATTTCATATTGAAAAATATAGAAAATAAATCAATGATTTTAAACATA